>NZ_CACWEU010000247.1:0-2114 GCF_902760015.1 Candidatus Ruminimicrobium bovinum | reverse complement strand
TTTCATTTGTAAATTATTTTCAAAATTTATATATGCAACTTGCCTATATTCACTTTTACCAAATTCTTGCATAAGCCAAGTTTTACCAACTTGCCTTGCACCTTCAATAATTAATGGTTTTTTATTTGGATTATTTTTCCATTCTAACAACTGTTTTATTGCATATCTTTTCATAAATTATACTCTCATTGTTAATTTTTTATATAATTTTACATTTTTTTACACGACTTTTCAATGCTTGTTTACACTTTTTTACACGACTTTTAATGATAATCCTACATTTTTTTACATGACTTTTAGTTATAATAACACATTTTTTGAGCCGACTTATTAAAAAATTCTAAATTTATCACACAAATAATTTATTGATTTTTCAATATATTATTTTAAATTTTTGTTAATTTATAATTGATTTTATCAAATATAAAAGTAAGCGGGAGTTTTACCTCTGCCTGCTTTTTGGCAATAGCTTTCAATCCGGCAGTCCTTTGCAAAATGTAAATACCTCAGCCGGAAGCACTACATTAAAAACATTATACAAAAAACTTATGACAACATATTGTCGCAATCATATAACAACCAAAAATATCAACAATAAAGAAAAACACGACAAGATGTTGTCGCAATTGTTTTATACAATATTATTAGGAAATAAAGTTATTTATTTTATCCGTTCGCATTTAAAAGGAAAATATGATATAATTTCATTGTAAAAGCGAATTAAATATAGGTGCTATTATGAAAAACACAGATAAAATATTATCAATAATAAAAAAGAACAACGGAATTATAACAAACAAAGATATTGTTAATTTAGGATTAACAACTAAATATTTAACTATAATGAAAAGGAAAAAAATGATAGAAAAAGTTAATAGCGGGTTATATATTCTTACAAATAAAATATCCGATCAATTTTTTGAAAAAACATATAATTATAAAAATACTGTTTTTTCTCATACAACAGCTTTATATTTCTATAATTTAGTTGATAGAATCCCAATAAAATACGAAATAACAGTTCCTTATAACTATACAGGAAATTTACAAAAACAAAATGATGTTAAATTATTTTATATAAAAAAGGAATTATTAAATTTAGGTAAAACACAAATAAAATCCCCGTATGGAATGATAATAGACACTTACAATATTGAAAGAACAATATGTGATATTATAAAAGATGAAAAAAAAATAGATACCGAACTTTTTGTTACCGGACTTCAAAACTATGTTAAATTAAAAAGCAAAAATATTAACTTATTAATGAAATATGCAAAAGAACTTAATTTAGAAAACAAAGTAGCTGACAAAATGAGGTTATTATTATGATAAAAAGTGATTCTGTTAAAGGAAAAATTAAAAATATATCAAAAAAGTCCGGTGTAAGCCCGCAACAACTGTTACAAATGTTTATGTTTGAACAGTTCTTAGTAAAACTTTCAAAAAGCAAATATAAAAATAAATTTATATTGAAAGGCGGTTTTTTGTTATCAAAAATATTTGGAGAAAGTAACAGGACAACCAAAGATATTGATACAACAATAAAAGGATTACCCTTACAAAAAGAAAACATTAAAGAAATTATAAATGAAATTATAAACATTCCCTATCAAGAAAATATTACATTCAAATTAGTTGACATTGAAAACATAAGAAAAGATGATTTGTATTCCGGATTGAGGGTAACAATAAATGTAATATTTGAAACTATTAATGAAAATTTAAAAATAGATATAACAACGGGAGATATTATAATTCCAAAAGAAATACAATTTGAATACAAATTAATGTTTGAAGATAAAACAATATTTATTATGACATATTCTATAGAAACTATTATTGCTGAAAAATTTGAAACCATAATATCAAGAAATATTTTAAACACAAGGGCAAAAGATTTTTACGACATTTATATGCTTGTACAGCAAAACAATTTCAATAAGAAAAATTTGGTAACAGTAATAAATAAAACATTTACAAAAAGGGAAACTTCTTCTAATATAAAAGAAATTGAAAACGTAATACAAATTGGGGTATGGCTATGAATCAATTTGCTATAGTTTTTGGTAATAGAGTTCCTCTATAACACAAATCCCATTTACACACTTTTT
>NZ_CACWEU010000246.1:0-2558 GCF_902760015.1 Candidatus Ruminimicrobium bovinum | reverse complement strand
GAAAAAATACGTAAAGATTTTGAACAAAAAAAATCCGAATATGTTCGTTTAAATTCGTTAAAAAAAGAAAAAGAAGCATTGCTTGCAACAAAGGAAGCAAATATAGCAAAACATAATGCGGATTTACTCACGATAAAATCAAATGACCTTTACAAAACATGTCTTTTGGAAATAGAAAAAGCAAAGGCGGATAAAAGTGTAATAGAGGATGAAATTTTACAATTGATGGAAGATATAGATAAAGAATTTATTAACGTAAAAAAGCAGGAAGAACAACTAAAGCAAACGGAAAACAACATTCGTCAGGAAATTGCGAATATCCAAGATACTGTTAAAAAATCCGAACAAAACTTGTTAAATTTAAAAAAAGAAAGAGATGATTTTGCAAAAACAATAAATTCAAATTTGTTATCACAATACGAAAGAATAAGGGAAAACAGAAACGGACAAGGATTGGCTTTAATTGACGGAGACAGTTGCGGTTGTTGCAGTATGACATTAAGACCGCAATTAATCAACCAGGCAACAAAATGCACAGAACTTGTTTATTGTGATAATTGTTCCAGAATATTATTTAATAAAAAAGCAGTAGTATAAATTTCAAATATTTTTAATAAGATGTCGTATGGTCGCTTTACTGAAGTTACGTAAAGAGGAAAGTCCGAACTTTACTCTCTTTTTATAAGAGAAAAACGGTAGCGGGTAATTCCCGTCATTTGCAAGAATAGAGGTGCGAACAGTGACGATTTTTACCGAAAGGTAAAAATATTCCTTAGGGAATAATCATACAGCAATGTATGAAATGAAACGGCTAAATCCTTACCGGAAAGCAAGATAGCAGTTTTTATCGCTTGACCGTATAAAGTAATTTATACGGCAGAGAAATGACCATACCGTTTGTTTTTACAAACGGACAGAATTCGGTGTACAGACATCTTAAATTAGTTTATAGGTTCATAGGGTTATGGGGTTATCGGTTATAAATCTAACAAAAACACCGTATAACCTTATAACCCAAAGACTGTAAACCTAACATTGCAAAGCAATTTTTTATAAAAATGGATAATTTTTTTTATCATGAGCCCGTTATGGTGAATGAAGTTACAAAATATTTAATAACCGAAAATGAAGGTTATTACGTGGATTGTACTTTCGGCGGGGGCGGGCACAGCATTTATTTTTTAAAAAATTTTGATAATATAAAAATAATAGCATTTGACCAAGATGCCGATGCATACAAACATTTTATGGAAAATAAAGATATTAATCCTTACAGAGACAGAGTTATTTTTTGCAGGACTAATTTCAGTAATTTATATTCGCAATTGCAGGAACTTAAAATAAATACCGTTAACGGTATTTTTGCAGATTTAGGTGTTTCTTCAAAACAATTGGATGATAAAACAAGAGGTTTTTCATTCAGCTCCAATGATATTCTTGATATGAGAATGGATAAGACGAAAGATATATCCGCTTATGATGTTGTTAATTCTTTTTCGAAAGAACAACTTCAGGATATATTTTTTAAATACGGTGAAGAAAGTTTTGCGAAACAAATAGCCGAAGAGATTGATAATTACAGAGTTAAAGGAAAAATAAAAACGTGCAACCAATTAACCGATATCGTTTGTAAAGTTAAATGGAAAAAAGGCAAAATAAATCCGGCAACAAAAGTTTTTCAGGCATTGAGAATATATGTTAACGATGAACTTGAAAGTTTAAATAAACTGATAGATTCATCGACAAAAGTTTTAGACACTTATGCAAGAGTTGTAATTTTAACATATCATTCTCTTGAAGACAGAATAGTAAAACAAAAGTTTAAAGAGTTAAGTAACGAAACTTTTACGATCGTTAATAAAAAAGTTATAATTGCAAATGAAACGGAAATAAAAAATAATCCGAGAAGCAGAAGTGCAAAAATGAGAGTATTGGAAAAAACAAATGACTAATTCAAAGAAAAAAAACACAAATATCCGACAGTTGCTTTTTTTAGCGGCATTGGCACTTGTTTTAATATTTTTTTATAAATATCAACAAAATTGGGTTTTGTTTCTCGGAGACGACAATACAAAATTGGAAAACGAAAAAATGAATTTGAAAAAAGAAAACGATATTATTATGACCAAAATAAATTCTATTATGGCTCTTGAAAAATTAGATAAATTAGCAAAAGATAAAAATTTTACACCTCCTCAAAAAGATCAAATTATTAATATTGATATGCAAAATTATGAAGAAAAAGAATGATGTTTTTTATAAAGAATTAGTTTGGGGATTTGTTTTAATAATTCCGTTTTTATTTATTTTAGTCAAATCAATACAATTACAAATTTTCAGTTATAAATATACGGATAATTATATTGACAAAAAAGTTTATAACGAAATTACAAGAACTCCCAAAAGAGGTAATATTTTAGACAGAAACGGAAATATTCTTGTGGTAAGTATTCCCAAGTACGATATATTTTTAGATGCCGTTTCAATAAAAAAGCAACAGGAACTTGAAAAATTTTTGGCAAGTATAAATATAAAATTTGATAAAAACATTCGGGCAG
>NZ_CACWEU010000245.1:0-8478 GCF_902760015.1 Candidatus Ruminimicrobium bovinum | reverse complement strand
GTTGTCATAATTTTGTGCATAAATACTTTCTATTGCCTGTTTTATATATTTACCGTTGTTGTATGTCGGCATTATTACCGAAATTAAAGGATTTATATTTTGCATGTTTATTTTTCTTCCTTAAAAACGGGTTGCCATCCTTCTTCTTCGTCAACATCATGTATGGGATCGGCAAGTAACATTTCCTGGGCATCTTCGTATTCGGAAACTTTCATCTCGAATTTATCTTTTTTTATAATTGCTTCATCAAGAACGGGGGTTTTTGAAGATTTCTCTCCTGCGATAATAATTTCTTTTTTTAACAGCTCATCAATAAAAATTTTGAATTTTTGTTCTATATCATTCGGACAAGATTCTATTTTTTTTAGATTATCAATAATTAAATTTGTTGAACAACCGTCAATAACGTCCTTAAAAATTATGCTTCCGCAATTATTCATTGCATAATAAATACCTGTTTCGGAATTTATTATAATGGCAACATTATCGGTAATATCGGCGAACATTTTTGCTTCGTTTAATTTATACATTTTAAAGCTCCTTAATAAATTGTTTTAATATTGTAACATTTTTATCTAAATTTTGTGATAAGTTTATTTGATAAAAATCCAAATCTTTGATAAAAGAAATTAGTAATTTTATATATTCCGTATCTTTATTGTTATTCATTTGGGTTGCCGTAGAATAAACTAATTGCGTAACGGCAGTATTTTTATTTGTTTTTTCAATTGTCGGTTCCGCTATATTGCTTATTTTAGGAAAAACAACAGCTTTTATTTCCAAATTATTTATGATATTAATATCATAAGAAGATATATTAAGAATGTATTTTGTATTATTATAATTATTACACATAAATTCCGATTTTAAATTTGTCATTTGTTTATATATTTGCGGGGATAAAGTAATTATTGAATAAATAGGAGAGGCATATAGTTTATTATTGCTCTTTTTTAATATTAAATAATCATCCGAAACATATTGAAAGCCGTTTGTTAAACAAGATACCGATAATGTCGATTTTCCGCTACCGCCTTTTGCTGAAATTAAAATACCTTTATTGTTGATCCCTACGGCGGCAGAATGAACAAGTGCCGAATATTCCGTTCTGATTATTTTACTTATTGATTTAACAAATAAATGTCCCTGCTTTGAAAGAATATCATAAGAATAATTTTCCGCTATAAAATAATACTTTTCTTCTTCTTTGTTTTCGGCATTAATTATATTGTTTTCCAAATCTATTTGCATAAACTCTTTTTTTTCGTGGGATATTGTTATCCATTTTGATTTATTATACTGTTCGCTTATATACGAATAAACAGTGTCTTTCCATATATATATGGTTGCATCATAATTATTTGCGGTATCTTTCAACGAACAGGAAAAATATTTTTCAAGTTGCGGTAAAAAGTCGGCAAATGCTATTTGTAACCTTATGGTTTTTATACCTAAATTCAAATATTTTGTAATAACTGAATTTTTATCAGCTGTTTTTTTAAAACTGTTGTCTAAAAAATTATAATATTTTATAAGAGAATTTTTATTGATGTTTAGTAAATAAGTTTCCGTTTTTAATGTCATATTTTAAATATCCTATTTGCAGTTTTATCAAAAAACAAAGAATTTATTATTGGTGTTTTCTGTATTATTTTTAAATATAAGAATATGCTGAATAATTTTATTTTTTTAAAATTTTTGGTTTTTTGTATCTGTTCTTTTAATTGTTGTGCTTTGCTAAAAAACAAATGCTTTTTCGTGTAAAAATTAAAATCTTTTTCTTCCTGTTCGGATATTTTAATTGAAGAAATAATGTTATTAGGGATTGTGTTCGGTAAAAAATGATTGAAAAGTTCTAACATTATTTTTGTTTGTGCAAGTGTTCCTGTTTGTTTTGCATTTTCTATTATTTGATTCCAACTTATATCTTTATTGTTTTTTATAATATGAATACCGTCTAATAACCATGAGATGTTTTTATAAAACGGCTGGGAATAAATTATATTGTCATAACCGTTATTAAATAACAGAAAAAGAAAATCTTCGGTATTTGGAATTAAAACACTTGAACCGTAAAAGTTATATTGTTTTGCTCTTTGAAAAATATTTTTATATATTTTATCGGTATTTTTATCACTTTTAACCAATAAATGATGAACATCAATTTTTTGTTTATCACCTTTTATTATTTCCGTAGCATTCGGGTATATTCCGTTTATTTTAAACCCTAACTTTTTACTTATATCAATAACTTCGTTAAATGTTTCTTTTGGAACGGCACAGTCTACATCATACATCATTCTTGCCTTATTTGGTTCAATTAATCTCATAGCGGCACCTTTCACCAACATAACGGGAATGTTTTTTTTGTTTAGTTCGTTTGTGAGTTGCTTTAAACCTAATAATAACGGAACGTTATAGTATTGAAATAATTTTAAAATTCCTTCCAATCTCGGTTTTATTTCATTCGGAATTTCTATATGCGGATTATTTTGAAATAAATGTGCAAGTAAAAAATTAAATGTTAATTTTTCTTTTTCTATATCATAATTAAAATCATATAACAAATGATATACTTCATCTTTTGTTACTGATTTTTTTAAATACAAATTTATAAGAATTTCTTCCTTTTCCGAAAGATTGATAATTTTTATAAAAAAATTGATATCTAACATATTTATAGTAAAAGTATATAAATTACCGGTATTATATAAAATATAAAAAAAATTTAAAATATTGTAAAATATAATGATTATTAAAAGATAAAAAATGTGTAAAACTAAAACAATGTTTATAAAAAATAAAAAATTTTCATTTATATTCTTATTACTTTTAACCGATTGTATAACATTTTTGTTATCCTTTTTAGTGGCTTTTTATGTAAGGTTTTATATACTGCCGGCAGAGATAGTTTATTCTTTCAGCCAATATTTTAAAATCTCTCTGTTATTAATCCCGGTATGGATATTATTCGTTAATTTTTTTATCGGATATAAATTAGCATATATTTCAAAATTTAATTTGTTTATAAAAGTATTAAAAACTTCAATTGCTTTTGTCATATTTATTCTTGCTTTAATTTTTATTATAAAAAACGATACATCAAGATTAATGGTATTTTTGATGTGGATTAATTTAATAATTTTTACTCTATTGTTAAGGTACATATTAAAAAAAATCATAGCATATATTGTGTATAAACTTAATATAAGAAATAATTTGCTTGTTATAGGAAAAAAAGTTAGAAAATATAAAAAAATTTTCAATAACAATTACATAAATAAGGTTTTTTATTATCCTTATGAACTAAATGATAAAAATATTGAAAAATTAAAAACTTTATCATTAAAAAAACAAATAAGAGAAATAATAATTATTAATTATTCAGTTAAGGATGAACAGTTTTTGTCTTTATGTAATTGGGCGGTAATAAATAATGTTGATATTAAAATAATACCGAATGAAACACAAATGGCAAAAGATAAAGTTGAATTTGATGACACACTTGGTATTCCCATTATTTTACTTGTATCAAACCCTGTATATGATTTTGAATATTTTTTAAAAAGAATTTTGGATATTATATTTTCTTTAATTATGTTAATCGTTTTGTTGCCTGTTTTTTTAATAATTGCAATCGCCATAAAAATTGAAAGTAAAGGTCCTGTAATTTTTAAACATTTAAGACTCGGATTCAATGAAAAAGAATTTTTTTGTTATAAATTCAGAAGTATGTCTGAAAATGCTAATGAAAATTTAAAAATTTTAATACAAAACAGTGCCGAACAAAATGAAGCTTTTTTAAAATTGGAAGACGATGATAGAATTACGAAAGTAGGTAAATTTATAAGAAAATACAGTTTGGATGAGTTACCGCAATTATTTAACGTGTTAAAAGGTGAAATGAGTCTTGTAGGTCCGAGACCTATAGTTCGTTTGGAGTTGGAACAGATAAAAAATTTTTATCATAATTACAGCTATGGGAAAATGTTTAAAGTATTACCCGGAATAACAGGACTTTGGCAGGTTTCCGGAAGGAGTTTGTTAAGTGATGAAAAAAGATTGGAATTGGAAATTTATTATGTTGATAATTGGAGTTTAAGTTTTGATATAAAAATTTTAATTAAAACAGTTTTTGTTGTATTGTTCCATAAAGGAGCATATTAACCGTAATTTACTTTTTGATTAAAATTCTTGAATAAGTTTTTTTTCTTCTAAAGTTTAAATATTTGTTTGAATTTATTGTTTTTACAATTTTCCTATTGAAATTTATAATAATATATACTAAAATATATAAGAGTTTAAAAGGTGTAGTATATGTTTAAAAAAATAAAAATATTATTAATCGCTTTTGCTATGCTTTTTTCAAATGTTGCTTTCTCGGCGACATCGGCGTATTCTCTCATTTCTCAAACAAATATTAACAAAGAAACTAAAATAGATATCGTTAAACAGTATCGCGGTATTGTTAATATGCCTAAAGTTTTTTGTGATATTTGTGTTGAATTAAGTCAAGAAATAATAAATATTTCAAATAAAGATAAAAATAACAGCAGTTTAAATTATAAATATACATATAACGATAATGTTGTCGGAAATATCAAAGCAATACAAAATAATAATAAAAAACAAACAGGTGTATTTTTTAACGGTAAAAAAATAAATTTAATTGACAAAGATAAACCTGACAAATTTTTATATTATAACGGTGATAATATTTTATACTATATTACGGCATACATAGGATTATTGCGTGCAAATGATGTTGTAAACAATAATACATTAGTAAATACAGGACAAACACTGCTTTTATAAAAGCAGTGTTTTTTTATTGGTTAAAAAATGAAAAATATAATAAAAAAACTATCAACTATAATGTTAAACTCTTCAGCTTCTCAGCTTTTCAGCTTCTCAGCAACCAAAGCTATAGCTTTGGTTATCGTAATCAGTTTGTTACTCGGGACAATCGGTAATAATGCCTATGCCGTTGCTCAATCATTTAATAATGAGCAGGAAGAAAATACGGCATCAAAATTTTCCGAAGGTAAAATTACCTCTTGTACCGATGCGGGAAGTAATGCAACCGTAGTAAATATTCAAGATTTACATTGTCATTACCAAACCCAACAAAATATCAGTACCATATTAAAGGAAATAGAAGATAATTACGGTATAAAAGCAATTTGTGTTGAAGGCGGTTACGGACAAATAGATACAAGCTGGTTAAGCAATATAAAAGATGAAAACTTAAAACAAACTTTAACCGATAAATTGTTGGAAGAAGGCGAACTTACCGGTGCCGAATATTATGTTATAAAAAATAACAAAAAAGATATTTTAAAGGGGTTGGATGAGGAAAAAACACATAAAGAAAACATAAAAAGGTTAAGTGATATTATAGAAAACGAAAACAAATATGCAAAAACAGTAGAAAGAGTAAAATATATTATAAATAAACTAAACAAAAAATATGTAAACAGAAGAAGCAGAAAATTTACCGACATCGTCAATAAATACAGACAGGAAAAAATAGATACTGCAAAATATTACGGTTTGATGTTAAAATATATAGAAAAAATAAATAAAGAACCGCAAAAATATAACAATATAATAAAAATATCCAAAACGGACTATCCGAATATATCGAAATATATTCAACTTACAAGTAATAATAAAAAAGTAAAAACAAAACAGGTTACGGTTGAATTGCAACAATTATTAACCGAATTAAAACAAAAGTTATCTTACGGTGAATATTCAAATATGTTGGCCGATACAAAAAACTTAAAAAATACCGATAAATTGATAAGTTATATACAATACTATGCCAATGAAAATAAAATAAATTTGGAAAAATATACACAATTAAATAATTTCGTTAAATTAAATTATATAAACAATAGTTTAAATCCCGTTGAAATGATAAAAGAAGAAACTGCTTTAGAAGATCAAATAAGAAAAGCTCTAGCTTATAATTTAACCGAATATGAAATTGCTTACATAACAAGTTTTGAACAATACTTTGAAAAATATTTGAATTACGGTTTAACATGTATTGAATGGAAATATTTTGAAACAGGTATAGAAAAATTCAGAAAATTATATACAAAATATGCCGTAGTTGACAGGATAAAAGAAATAGAAAAAGATTTTTACGAAATAAACAAGTATTATCAAACAAACGAAACGAGAAATTCAATATTCATGGATAATATAACAAAATACATAACGGATAATAAAAAAGTAAATATAAAACAAAAAAGAAATGCAGAGCAGATATTAAAAGATTCAAAAGAAATTATTGTTGTAGTTTCGGGAGGTTATCATAGTGAAGAATTAAAAGATATGTTATCAGATGAAAATATAAATGATATAGTTATTACGCCTAATGTTCTCGGTGATATTGATATTTCAAGTGAAAAGTATAAACAAATAATTAAAGGACAAGGCAAAATTCAAAGCCAAGCCCTTGCATACACTTTGGCTTCATGTGCTACGGATGAAAAACAAAAAGAACTTTTAATAAAAACTGCAGTTGACATAGTCGGCTTTGATAATGTTTCAAAACTATCAGGTATTTTAGGTAACCAAATAGAAACAGAAGAAATATTGTTTAAAAAAGCAAAAAATGAATTTGTAATAAAGACATCTGAAGGTAATTTTCAAATAGCAAATACAATTGACGAAGAAGTAGCAAAATCAAAAATAAAAGAAACAATAAACATTGTAATTGATAACAATAGAGATCTTTTATCAAAATTATTATTTTTTTATGGTATTGAAAATATTTTTTATCCAAATAACGAAATTATAAATAAATTAATAATTGAAATAGGTTTTGTGCTAAGTGCTAGCGGTTTTAATTTTGATAATAACGGCATTATTTTTGATATTGAAAATTCAGATTATTCTGGCGCGGATATTTTAGGAATGTATCCAGAACAATATTCCGATATGAGTAAAAATTTTCAAGAAGCTGTTGTTAAAACTCAGGAAGAAATTGATAAAAATAAAAAATATAAAGTGGTTAATATTGAACTGTCTTCTGATAAACAAAATTATGAAATTGTTGGGTTCCATGAAGAAACAGGTAAAGGAATTTCTTCACGTATTAGGAAAAAAAATGAAAACAATTATAGTTTTTTCATTGATAAAAATACGATTAAAGATTTTTACGGTGGTAAACCGACTTCGACAATACAAAATGATAATGATTATATTTATGAACAAATAAAAAATATGAAAGATAACAATTTGTCATTTGTTACTTTAGGACAATTATCGGATGATCATATTAACATATTGGGGAAAGAACAAAAGGATGTTATATTAAAAAATAATATAGTAAAGAAAAATTTATCACATCATCCAGATATTTCAATAGAACAGTACGGTAGTTTTTTAGAACCTTTAAAAAATCCTGATTATATTTTACAAAATCAACCAAATAGACCTAATTATTATTCGTTTATTAAAGAAGTTGAAAATAATGAAGACAATTCTATTTTATCCATATCTTTACGTTCTATAAATAATTATAACAACAAAAAATCCGAAATTGATTATTTTGTTGTTGATGGAGCTACGGAACAAGAAATTATTGAAATTCTTAATAAAAATGAAGTGTTTACCGAAGAACTGTTTAATTTGTCAAAAAATTTCGTAAATCAATGTGAAAATTTTGCAATAGTTATGGAAATGCTTAATGATACTATTGTGGAATATAAAGTTGATTCGATACATATTTTGAGATTTCTGCTTAGAGAAGAAAATATAAATTATATAAATGAAAACAAAGATAATATAGAAGTATTGGATACAATAATTTATCATATTGAATATTTGTGTTTGTTCTTGAATTCTAAAATGTCATTGAAAACTTTCGTAAAGGAAATAAATGGTTTAACATTAGATTTTTCATTAAGACATGTTGAATATTCCTATATCAATGTTCTCAATTATTTAAAGAAATTTAATGATATTAATGAAATAGATGAACTTTATTTTGAGTATAGAAAAAATAAATTTTTGGCACCGGATTCGCATTTTACATTAAAGAAAGTAGAAGATTACTGTTATCCTATATTGGAAATTTTAGGAGTGGAAAACAGACATATATATATGAATTTAATGATTAATATGGGTGTTGATGAACTTAAAGAGTTAAGAATGTTTTTAAAAAATTGTACACCCGAAGAAATAAACAAAATAAAAGGATTATTTTTGTCTTTAATAAAATTGGGAGATACTGCTATTGATACGGATAAAAATTGTTTGTCTTTAAAAATATTTTTAAATAACAACTTAACAAAAATGTTTGCGAATTTGGATGAAGCTTCACAATACTATAAAATTGCACTTTCCGTAAGTCATATAATTCCTGATGATATAGCTGAAGAAATAACAGATGAAATTGTAAATGAATATTTGCAACTTTATATTGAGCCTTTACAAAATAATTTAAGTGAAAATTTATTT
>NZ_CACWEU010000244.1:0-6160 GCF_902760015.1 Candidatus Ruminimicrobium bovinum | reverse complement strand
GCATCAAAAATAAGGGGTGTAGCTTCCGAAGGTATGATATGTTCGGAAGAAGAACTCGGTTTAAAAGAATCTTCCGACGGTATAATGGTTCTTGATGAAAATACTCCGCTCGGTAAAAAACTTGAAGATGTTTTAACCGATATAGATACCGTTTTGGAAATAGAAATAACAACCAACAGAGGCGATTGTTTAAGCCACTGGGGTGTTGCAAGAGAAATTGCCGCAAAATTACAAAAAATTCCGGTTCTTCCTCAAATAAAAACAACAAAATTCAACGAAAAAAATTTAATTGATATTCAAGCCGCGGATTTATGTTCAAGGTATATAGGTTGTTACATAAAAGGTGTTAAAATTGCACCTTCTCCGAAGTGGATGAAAGACAAGCTTGAAATATGCGGTATAAAATCAATAAACAATGTTGTTGATATTACAAATTATATTCTTTTGGAATTGGGGCATCCGTTGCATGCTTTTGATGCTTCAACAATAAGTAACGGTAAAGTTATTGTCAGAAGAGCAAAAGATAAAGAACAAATTAAAACACTTGACGGTAAACTTCACGAACTTAATAATAACGACTTGATTATTGCCGATTCTTCAAAACCTTTGGCGATAGCGGGTGTTATAGGCGGAGAATTTTCTTCAATACGGGAAACAACTGCCGATATATTTTTGGAAAGTGCGGTTTTTAATCCCGGAAGTATAAGAAAAACCGCGAGAAAGTTAAATATTTCCACCGATGCTTCATACAGATACGAAAGGGGAACATCGTGGGAAGTTGCCGAAATGGCAAGTTGGCGTGCAATAAATTTAATTTGTGAACTTGCCGGGGGAAGATTGGAATTTAGGGAAGATTATAATTGCCCGGATAATGAAAAAATTGAAATTAAGTTAAGAATAGAAAAAGTAACAAAATTATTGGGTTATGAAATAGACGAAAAAACAATAGCAAATATTTTAAGGTTTTTGGGAATAGAAATAAATTCCGTAACGCAAAATATTCTTATGGCAAAAATTCCTTCGTGGAGAAACGATATTAAAGAAGAAGTTGATTTAATAGAAGAAATAGCAAGAATAGACGGATATGATAAAATTCCGGTTGTTACAAATTCCAATACTTTTGTTAACGATAAAAATGAAAATTTATCGGATAAATTCGTAAAAAATTTAACAAATTCTTTAGTCGGCTTGGGTTTTTGCGAAGCATTAAATTACAGCTTTGCCGAAATAAAAGATTTGAATAAACTTTATTTGGATTATTATTATAAAATAGCAAATCCTATTTCAAAAGAAAATGAAGTTTTAAGGTCAAGCTTACTTGTAAGTTTGTTGAAAAATTTTTATTTCAATGTAGGGCAGGGAAATACCGATATAAAATTATTTGAAACCGGTAAAATATTTGATGCAAAAGGCGAAAGAACAAATATTGCCGTTTTAATGGCAGGTTCAATATGGCAAACATGGTGGAAGTGGACGGAACAAAAAATAAATCCCGTATTTGATTTTTATTTTGCAAGCGGAATAGTAAAAAATATTTTACCTGCGGATTTTATTGTATCGGAAAATAAAACCCCCGCAAAATATTATCATCCCGGTAAAACGGCAGCCATAGTTTATAGAGGAAAACAAGTCGGAAGTTTCGGTGTTTTAAGACCTGATATAATAGAAGATTTTTCAAATGAAGTTGTTTATATGGAACTTGATGTTGACGGCATAAGTGCAAATTGCTCTTATAAATCCGTTGCTTATAAACCCGTAACAAAATATCCTATCGTAAAAAGGGATATTTCGATAGTATGTGATAAAAAAATTGAATTTAATAAAATAGAAAAAGTTATCAAAAAAGTTTCAAAAGATAACGGTATATTAAAAGATTTTACCGTTTTTTCAATTTATGAAAGTGATAAGTTGGGAGAAGGTAAAATAAGCTATTCGTTAAGGTTATTTTATAAACATAATGACAGAACGTTAAAAGATGACGAAGTAAATACTGATATGCAGTTTCTGTTGGATAAATTAAACGGTGAATTGAAAATTACATTGAGAACCTAAATTAGAGGATACGAAGTATTCGGCTTAGCTCTCGGCTAAGAAATTCCGTAAGGATTTCCAACTCGGCTGAAAAATCGCGGAGCATTTTTATATGAAAAAATATATCAGAAAATGTTATTATTACGGTGCATATATATTTTCAAAAACAATAGTTTTGCTTCCTTATAATTTTGCGGTTAATAAATTTGCAAATTTTATGGGAACACTTGTTTATTATATCGTTAAAGATGCACGGCTTAAAGCAAGAAAACACCTTTCAATGTGCTTTCCGGATAAAACAAAACAGGAAATAGAAAAAATAGTCAAAACAATTTTTCAATATGAAACAAAAAATTTTATCGAATTATTATATTTCCCGAAAATGAGTAATGAATTTTTTGATTCGATTGCCTCAATAACAAACGAACAAAAAGAAATATTTGACAAATTGTTAAAAAGAAAAAAAGGGCTTTTTGCATTAAGTGCACATTTCGGTAATTGGGAAATGGTAGCTGCGGGTTTTGCAAAAGTTTATCCGGTAAATGTTGTTGCAAAAAAAATATATATAGACGAATTGAACGATATGCTTGTTAAATACAGAAACTCAAGAAACGTAAAAGTTATTCTTCGTTCCGAAACATCTTCTGCAAGAAAAATGCTGAAAGCATTAAAAAACAACGAAATAATTGCAATGTTGATAGACCAGGATACAAAAGTTCAAAGTGTTTTTGTGGATTTTTTCGGAATGCCTGCATCAACACCTTTAGGGCTTGCATCAATTGCTTTAAAAACAGGAACACCCGTGGTTTTGTGCTTGGATAAAAGACTTCCCGGCGGAAAACATACTTTTATTGTAAGTGATGAAATCGTCCCGCCTGCTTCTTGCGGTAATTTTGATGAAGATGTTAAAAATTTTACGGCAAAAATGACAAAATATCTTGAAAAAAATATAAAAGAAAATCCTGAACAATGGGTATGGTTTCATGAAAGATGGAAAACAAAACAAGTATAATAAAATAAAGTTGTTTTTACTTTTTATATTTTTAACATTTTCATTTTGTGCATGTAACAATGAAGATGAAAGTAATATTATTGAAGAAACTCCTCCTACAACCGAACAAACAATAGAAAAATTTGTAATAACCGAAACCAAAGACGGCAAAATAAATACCGTTTTGGAAGCCGAGTCGGCAGTAATTGATGAAAAAAACAAAATGGTATATTTGATGTTACCGAAAGTTAAATTTTATCAGGACGGTAAATTTATGTCAATTTTAATTTCGGAAACCGGCGAGGTAAATTTGGATAACAATAACATAAAAGCACTCGGCAAATGTACTCTTGATACCGCCGAAAACGAACATTTGCAAACAAGGGATGTTTCTTATGATGCTTCAACCAAAATGATATCTTCCGATAACGATATTAAAATTACAAGAAAAACCGAAACAATTTACGGAAAAGGTTTTAAATCCGATATCGATTTAAATAAAATTACAATAAAAAAACAAAGGGTTTTAATTGATTAAAAAAATATTTTTTACAATTATGTGTTGTTTATGTTTTTATTGCTTTGCCGCAGGCGGGCAGGTAAAAGAACAAACCGAAATTACCGGTGAAATGATGACATTGAAGGAAAACGAAAATGCCGTTATTTTTACCGGCGGTGCAAAAGTTGTTCGCGGTGATAAAACAATAAAAGCGGACAGAATGGAATATAAAAAAACAACAGGGTTAATAAATGCTTACGGAAATGTTAAGTTCTTTTTAAATAATAAAGACGGTAAAGTAAATGCTTTTGCACAAAATGCGGTATATAATGTTGATAATTATACGGGTAAATTATGGGGCGGTAAACCTTTAATAGAATATAATGTTAAAGATTCAACGGAAGTTATAAAACTATATGCCGATACTTTTTATTTGGAAAATGCACTTGAAACCGCAAGAGCCGAAAGCAATGTTGAAATAATTTCTTCATCGGGAACAATAATTTCGGATAATGCTTTAATTGATAAAAAATCAAAAACTTTGTATATGCATAAAGATATAAAAAAACCGCAGGTAACCGCTTTTCGGGAAGATAAAACTGCCGTTTTTGAAGCCGATGAAATTTATATGCTTTATGAAGATAAAACAGTTACAATGAAAAATAACGTTAAAGGTAAAATAACAATTGAAAGTGACAATTTAGAAGATTTGAAGATTAAAGGATTGGAAGAATAGAATCTAAAATTTGTCAAAGGCAATTTTTAAAGGAGTAAAAATGATATTGTCGGCAAAGTCGTTATATAAAAAATATAAACAAAGAATGGTTGTAAATTCCATAAGCATAAAGGTTGCACAAGGTGAAATTGTAGGTTTGCTCGGTCCTAACGGTGCAGGTAAAACAACCACTTTTTATATGACGGTAGGTTTAATTGAACCTTACGACGGAAATGTTTTTCTTGACAATATGAATATAACAAAAGAGCCGATGTATAAAAGAGCAAGACAAGGTATAGGTTATCTACCGCAGGAAACATCAATATTCAGGGGGCTAACCGTAGAACAGAATTTAATGGCAATAGCTCAAACTTTAAATATATCCAAAAAGCAACAAAAAGAAAAAGTTGATTCTTTACTTGAAGATTTCGGCCTTACAAGGTTAAGAAAGCAAATAACCACAACTTTGTCGGGCGGTGAAAAAAGAAGATGCGAAATAGCAAGAGCATTGGTTAACGATCCTAAATTCCTGTTATTGGATGAACCGTTTGTCGGTATAGACCCGATAACCGTAGCCGATATTCAAAAAATAATTTCAAAGTTAAAAGACAGGGGCTTGGGTATTTTAATTACCGATCATAATGTCAGAGAAACGTTGGAAATTATAGACAGAGCGTATATTATTTACGAAGGTAAAATATTATTGGAAGGCAGTGCCGAAGAACTTTTAAGCAGTGAAAAAGCAAGAAAAGTTTATCTCGGCGAAAATTTTAAAATGTAGTTTTTCTTTTCAATATGGATACAAATCAAACAATAATCGTTTCCGGGCCTACCGCCGCAGGAAAAACATCTTATGCAATAAATTTGTGTAAAAAAATTAACGGTGAAATTATTTCGGCGGATTCAAGACAGGTTTACAAATATCTTGATATAGGAACAAATAAAGACGGAATTCTTGATGGAAATATTCGTAAAACAGACGGAATTAATCAATATTTAACCGATATAATAAATCCAGATGAAAAATATACGGTAAAAAAATTTGAACAAACCGCAACCGAATTGGAAAGTAAAATTATAAAAACAGGAAAAGTTCCCGTAATAGTAGGCGGAACGGGCTTATATATTAAAGCATTTTTATACGGATTGGACGAGTTGCCCGATTCAAACGAACAAATAAGAAACGAAATTCAAAATGATATAACTTCAAAAGGGCTTGACTATGTTTATAAACAGCTTGAAAAGGTTGATAAAGAAGCCGCAATAAAAAATAAGGGAAACACTCAAAGAATAATAAGGGCACTTGAAGTTTACAGAATAACGTCAAAAACAATGACGGAACTTTTAAATAAAAAAAAGCCGAAAAATAAAAAATTCAAACATATAGTATTATTAAAAGACAGGCAAATTTTATACGATATAATAAATAAAAGATGTGAAAAAATGATAAATTCCGGTATGATTGAAGAAACCGAGAAAGTATTAAAAATGGGTTATGCAAAAAATTGTTACGGCTTAACGGGTGTAGGATATAAACATATAGTTCAATTTTTGGACAATAAAATTACAAAACAACAACTTATCGAACAATTTTCAAAGGATACAAGAAATTATGCCAAAAGGCAAATTACATGGTTTAAAAATCAACCCGATATAACAATTGTTAATATTGATGATAAGGAACGGTTATGACAATTTGTTATTTATCATTCGGCTCAAATATAGGTAACAGAAAAAAAAATATAGAAAAAGCATTGGAACAACTTGAAAAAAATAATATAAAAAAAATTGTTGTTTCGTCATTTTATGAAACGGAACCGGTCGGACCTGCTCAAAGAAATTTTTATAATATTGCAGGTAAATTTAAAACCGAATTGCCACCGGTTGAACTTTTAAAAAAAATAAAAGAAACAGAAGTTTTATT
>NZ_CACWEU010000243.1:0-11635 GCF_902760015.1 Candidatus Ruminimicrobium bovinum | reverse complement strand
TTTCGCCTTAGCGAAAAATACCGAAAACTCTAAGCTCTAAGCACTAAGCCAAGAAAATGTGTAACATTTTCTGTCTCAGCTATCGTTAAGTCGTGCTTCAAAAGAAATTTTTAAAAGATTTGTTATTAAACTTTTCAGCTACTCAGCTTTTCAGCTTATCGGCTAAAAATCGCTGAGGGCGATTTTTAGGAGGAATAATGAAAACAATTAGCCAAGTATCAATTTTTATTGAAAATACTAAAGGTCGGCTTGCTGAAGTTTGCGGTTTGTTGGGTAATAATAATATAAATATAAAAGCACTTACAATTGCGGAAACTCCGGAGTTCGGAATATTGAGGGTGGTGTTAAACGATACCGAAAAAGCAAAAAAAATTCTTAAAGAAAACGGCTTTATTGCAAAAATAGCACCTGTGGTTGCCGTTGAAGTTTCCGATACTCCCGGCGGTCTTGCAAAAGCATTAAAAGTTTTGGCAGATAATGATATAAACCTTGAATATATGTACGGCTTTGTTGAAAAAGCCAGTGAAAAGGCATTGATGGTATTAAAATTTGATAATGTTGAAAAAGCAATAGATGTTTTACAAAAAAATAATGTTTCTATTGTAGATGACAAAGTAGCTTTAGGATTATAAAAATTGCCGAAGGCAATTTTTAGTTTATATAGGGTTATAAGGTGATAAGGTTATAGGTTTGACCGACAACTGCACACAACAACGATAAAATATTGGAAGAATAGAAGATTGGAAGCAAAAAAGATTAAGAGTTTAAAAAAATATAAGGCAGTTTTATTTGATATGGATGGAGTCATAGTTGACTCCATGCCGTATCATTTTATTTCCTGGTTTGAAACTTTAAAAAAATATGATGTTACTGTTTCTCCGTTTGATATTTATGAGAAAGAAGGCGAGAAATGCGAAACTTGTGTTGAAAGATTTTTTAAAAGAGATAATATAAAATGTAATAATAAAATAATGGAAGAAGTTTTAAAATTAAGGGATAAATTATATAAAAAATATTTTAAAGTTTTTTTGTTTCCCGATATTGAACAGGTTATAAATAAATTAAAAAAAGAAGGTTTTCTTCTTGCAATAGTTACCGGTTCTAACAGAGATAAAGTAAAATCTATGTTGCCAAAAAAAATAATATCAAAATTTGATGTTATAATAGCAGCCGATATGATAAAAAAAGGAAAACCTCATCCCGATTCATATTTGACGGCAGCAAAACAACTGAAAGTTAAACCAAGCGAGTGTATAGTTATAGAAAATGCACCTAACGGAATAAAAGCTGCAAAAGCTGCAAAAATGTTTTGTGTGGCTGTTACTACAAGTTTACCAAAACAATATTTAAAATATGCAGATATTATTTGTAAAAAAGTTAGTGATATATTGTGAATTTTAAGTT
This sequence comes from Candidatus Ruminimicrobium bovinum, assembly GCF_902760015.1. Lineage (NCBI taxonomy): Bacteria > Pseudomonadati > Elusimicrobiota > Endomicrobiia > Endomicrobiales > Endomicrobiaceae > Candidatus Ruminimicrobium > Candidatus Ruminimicrobium bovinum. Next base: position 10,231 of record NZ_CACWEU010000243.1, on the reverse strand, counting down.
AATATAATAAAAACAGGAAAAATGGAAATAATAGATTTTCATACACATTTATGGCCGGATAAAATAGCCGAGAAGGCGAAAGAATTTTTGGAAGCTTCTTACAGAAGACCTATGGCAGCACTTCCGACGGTGGATAATGCAATGGCTGTTATGGATGAGAGCGGAGTTTCAAAAAGTGTTATTGCTTCGGTTGCTTCACGTCCCGACCAGGTAGACCATATAAACAATTGGCTGTTTTCAATAAAATCGGACAGGTTTATAAAATTTGCTTCACTTCATCCTTTTTATGAAAAATGGTCTTATGAACTTGACAGAATTAAAGATAATGCACAGGGAATAAAATTTCAGCCGGAATTTCAAATGTTTTATATTGACGATGAAAGAGTTTTTCCGATATATGAAAAAATACAAAAATTACAAATTCCGTTACTTTTTCATTGCGGGTATGAGCTGTCTTTAACAGGGCTTATTCAGGCAGGTCCGAAACAAATGTTAAATGTTAAAAAACATTTTCCCGAAATAAAATTTGTAGCAGCCCACATGGGCGGTTTTAGAATGTGGGACGGGCTTGAAAAAGATAATGTAATTGTAGGCGACGATTATTTTTATATAGATACTTCTTCTTCAATTATATTTATGCGGAAAGAACAAACTTTAAGGTTTTTTAACAAACATAATATAAATAAAATATTGTTCGGTTCGGATTTTCCCGTAGGTCATCCCAAAAAAGAATTGGAATATATAAAAACTTTAAATATTCAACAGGATAATTTGGAAAAGATACTTCATTCAAATGCGGAAAAGCTATTAAATTTAAAATAAAATTTTATTGATTTTTTATTTTTGACATAGATATGCTTCACCGTTTTTTAGATATAAAAATTTATCTGTTTCCAATCTTAAAATACTCATTTTTTCTAATCTTAAAAATATGTGTGCAAGTTGACAATAAAGCAGTTTTTAAATACAATAAAAGGAAGTATACTGAAGTTTAATTTTAAAAATTTATTTGGTATTTAATTATGAAAAAATTATTGCTTTCGGTTATTTTTATTTTAACATTTTGTATAAACTTTATTTCGGCACAGGAAGTTACAAGTGATAATGCAAAAGGTATGCACCTTACGGCACTTACAATGGGCTCACAATTTTTTAAAGATAAAATAGATGATTTGGTAGATAATACCGAGATGAATGCCGTTGTTATTGACGTAAAGGAAATTGACGGCAAAATTGCAATAAAAGGCGTTGCGGGCGATTTGGCTTATTCAAAAAGTGTTCCGGATCCTATGCAATATGTTCAAAGTCTTAAAGAAAGAAATGTTTATATAATTGCACGGCTTGTTTGTTTTAGGGATAATACAATGCCCAGAAAAAAGCCCGAACTTGCCGTTAAAACGAGTAACGGACAGTTATGGGAAGATTATAAAAAACTTACATGGCTTGACCCGTACAATCAAAAAGCAAGGGATTATATTTTGGATTTGGCGGAAGCTGTAGCCGATATGGGCTTTGATGAAATTCAATTTGATTATATAAGGTTCCCTTCCGACGGTAATGTGGCAGAATGCAGATATAAAGTTGAAAGAACATCAACAACCGCAAGCCAAGCCATAGTTGAATTTTTAAGGCAGGCAAAGAAGAGACTTGCACCTAAAAATATAAAAATATCCATAGATGTTTTCGGGCTTACAACAACTGCAACAACCGATATGGGTATAGGGCAAAAAATTGTTGAAATGACGGAACATGTGGATTATGTAAGTCCGATGGTATATCCTTCACATTACAGAAAAGGAGATTACGGAATACCTCATCCGAATAAAGAACCGTATAGAACCGTATATATAGCTCTTCAGGGTGCAAAAAAAAGAATTCCGGTGGAAAAATTAAGACCATGGCTACAGGATTTTTCAATAAGAGGTGTTAAATACGGCCCGGAAGAAGTTCAGGCACAAATTCAAGCTTGTGTTGATTGTGATGTAACAACATGGCTTTTATGGAACCCGGCATGCAAATATACTAAAGGCGGATTAAAAACAAAAGATAAAGCAAACACTTATGTAAAAAGTTCTACTCAAACGATAAATAAATTATTAAAATTGGATACGGTTAAAAAAAGTACTTCAACAAAAACAAGCATTAACAAACAAAATGTCGGCAAAGCAAATGTTAACAGGCAATCCGTAAAGAATAAATCGAATAAAGTAAATAAAAGTTCAAATTCATATACAAACGATTTGAATAAAGCAAAATTAAATTCAATAAAAAATAAAACTGCAACATCTTCAAAAACAAAATAATTTGTAACATTTTTTTTATGTTGTTGTCTAAAAGGTAGCGGTATGACAGAAAAAGAATTGATTGAAAAAATTGTTGCCGGACAAGATAAGCTGTTTGAACAGATAGTGGAAAAATATGAAAATATGGTTCTTGGTGTTATAACGTCGTTTTGCGGTAATAAACCTGATAATGAAGATATAGCACAAAATGTTTTTGTAAAAGTATTTTTCTCTTTAAGTAAATTTCAATTTGCCTCCTCATTATCAACATGGATATATAGAATAACAATAAATGAGGCAATAAATTTTTCAAAAAAGAAAAAAGCTCCTTTCGTGCCGTTAAGCGAATATAAAGGCGATGATGATGAGGAAACTGATTTTATAGATTCAATTGAAAATAAAAAAGATAATATTGAAAAACAGGCAATTGAGAAAGAGCAGCAGGTTTTGGTTCGTAAAGCAATGGAAAAATTGCAGGATAATTACAGAACAATTTTAACATTAAGAGATATTGAAGATTTGTCTTATGATGAAATAGCAAAAATACTTGATATATCGCAGGATAAAGTAAAAATTTGGCTTTTCAGGGCAAGAAAAAAATTAAAAGATATTTTAGTAAAAGAAGGTGTTTTAGATGAGCTGCAATAAATATGAATTTTTAATTTCTAAAAAAATCGACGGTGTTATAACGGATGAAGAATTATCCGTTTTAAATGCTCATCTGCAAAATTGCCCTAAATGCCGTAAAAACCTTGAACTGTTTCAAAAAACAAGAAATATTTTATTGTCAACAAAAGTTGCACCTAAAAAAACTTCAAATATAAAACTTAAAATATTTGATAAAATAGAACAACAAAAACAAAAAAATAATAAAGTTGTTTTTGTAAATTGGACAAGAAAGCATTTTATTTTGGCAGCAAGTTTTATATTTGTAGTATTGGCATCTTTCGGTATTTGGCAAACATCATCTAAAAATGTAACTCAAACTGATTATTTAAGTTGGTATTACGAATGTGAAAATGCTGATGATGCCGAATATAATTACGGCTATGATTTATTTTTATTGACATAAAAAAAATAAAATGTTAAAATACTTACGTTGTTTTGGAAGTTTTTACCGTCAGTGGGCAGTTAGCTCAGCTAGGGAGAGCATCTCCCTTACAAGGAGGAGGTCGCAGGTTCAATCCCTGCACTGCCCATTTTTTTCACAAAAGTTAAAAATCAATAAATTTCAATAATCGGAGGGCGTGTATGAATAGAACGGGGAGAATACTGTGTTTACTGAGCATATTTACCGTATTAGGTGTTTTTTCGTTAAGTTATGCGGATAATAAACAAACTTGTTTTAAAATAAATACTCCCGGAACGGAAAAATTTGTTCGGTATGAAAAATACGGAACATTTGAAAATGTGGGAACGGATAAATACAAATATACAATTACGGATGCAAAAGGTTTAAAAGATGCCACCGGTGAAGGTATTTTCCCGAATACTTCGGATGTTTATAAAAGCCCTTATTTTAAACAAGTAAAACAAGACGGCAGACTTGACGGCGTAAAATGGGATTTTGTAAATAATACGGATTTTGAAGCTAATTATTATCAATGGGCAACAACCGCCGAAGACCCGGGGGTTAAATTATATTATACGGCACTGGCACTTGAAAATGCGGGTAATTATGAAAGAGCAGTAAAAGCATATTATGCCATATTGGTATTTTTCCCGAGGGCTAAAGGGGTAACTTTTTGGAATACTCCGTGGTATGTAGGACCTGTTGCGGTTGAAAAAATAAAATACTTAACAAAAGAACATCCAGAACTTGGTGTTAAATTGGTTGATGCCGATATTCATATCGACGGTAAATATGATGACGATAAGAATAATGACAATTTTATAATAAATCCCGGTAAATTGGTAAAAGCAAAAAAGAAAGATTGGAATTTAAAACCTGTAAATCTTAAAAAAATAGGTATCAAAAAAACCGTCGGTAAAGGAAACGTTAAGCTTGTAGAATACAACAATAAACATTATCAGTTATTTGTTGACGATAAACCGTTTATAGTTCGCGGTATTTGTTATTCACCGAACCCTGTAGGGCTTTCTCCCGATAACGGAACATTAAATGTTTCAAGGGATTGGATGTTTGCCGATTATAACAAAAACGGTATTATAGACGGACCGTATGAAGCATGGGACGATAAAAATAAAAATGAAATTCAGGATGCTGATGAGCCGACTATAGGTGATTTTCAGCTTATGAAGGATATGGGAATAAATACTTTAAGATTATATCATTATCCGAATTTTAATAAACAGCTTCTAAAAGAAGGGCATGAAAAATACGGATTTATGTATATGATAGGAAATTTTATCGGAATGTATTGTACCGATTCCGGTGCTAAATGGTTTGAAGGAACCGACTATACAAACCCAGAGCAATGTGAAAAAATGATGGACAGTGTTAAAAAAATGGTTGAAGAATATAAAGACGAGGATTATGTTTTAATGTGGGTTTTGGGAAATGAAAATAATTACGGGACAGTCGGTGTTGTGGGTGTTTCGGCAGGAACAGGTTGTAATGTTCGCAAAGATATTCCCGCATATTATAAATTTGTTAACGAATGTGCAAAATTAATAAAAGAATTGGATCCGAAACAAAGACCGGTAGCAATTTGTAACGGGGATCAATTATTTTTAGATATATGTGCTCAAAATGCTCCCGACCTTGATATTTACGGAGCAAATGCTTACAGAGGTAAGGAAGGTTTCGGGGCATTGTGGAAAGATGTTTCCGATTTATATGAAAAACCCGTTGTTATAACCGAATACGGTTGTCCGGCATTCAGTAAAATGTATGATGCCGATGAAAATGAAAGGCAACAAGCTATATACCATGAAGGAAGTATAAAAAATATTCAGGAAAATGTTGCCGGTTACGGTTCGGGAAATGCACTTGGAGGAATAATATTTGAATGGACGGATGAATGGTGGAAGGCAGGTCCTCCTCCTGAATTTGATCCGTCGGTTCATGATGAAACATCACAATGGATGGGGCCTTTTATAGACGGTTGTGCTTATGAGGAATGGTTCGGTATATGCTCGGTAGGTGACGGAACATTAACTCCTTTTAAAAGGCAGGTAAGAAAAGCATATTATTCAATAAAAGATATGTGGGAAAAGTATAAAACAAAATGATAAAAAAAATAATATCAACTTTATTGACGGTTTGTTTATGTGTATGTTCAACAGTTTGTTACGGTCAGGAAGATGATGATTTTCCTCAATCCGTAGAATCTCCTAAATCGGCAACTGTTTATTTGGATAAAACCGATAACGGTTGGAAACTGATGGTTAATGGAAAACCTTATATCGTAAAAGGTATCGAATATTCCGTTTCAAAGGTCGGTGAAAAACCTGCAACTAACGATTGGATGTTTCAGGATGAAAATTATAACGGAAAGCCGGACGGACCTTACGACAGTTGGGTTGATTTAAACGGAAATAATTATCAGGATATTGAAGAAAAAAATATAGGTGATTTTGCATTGCTTAAAGCAATGGGATGCAATACGATAAGAATTTATCATTGTGAAAAAATAAATAAAGAAATTCTTAGGGATTTGTATAAAAATTACGGCATAATGGTTATAATGGGAAATCTTTTCGGTGCTTATACAAAAGGCAGTGATGCTACCTGGTCAAAAGGAACCGATTATACAGATAAAGAACATAGAAAAAATATGTTAAAAAGTGTTAAAAATATGGTTGAAGAATATAAAGATGAACCGTTTATTTTAATGTGGATGTTGGGGAACGAAAACGATGTTGACGGTAAACAAATAAATTCAACTGCAACAAATACAAATGCAAGTTCAAATCCGGAAGAGTTTGCAAAATTTTTGGAAGAAGCTTGTGTTGCAATAAAAAAGATAGATAAAAATCATCCCGTCGGTGTATGTAATGCTACCACAAAATTTCTTAAATATTATAAACAGTATTGTCCGAGTTTGGATATATTCGGTATAAATCAATATACCGGGCCTTTCGGTTTCGGTAATTTATGGGCAAAAGTTGAGCAGGAACTTGATAAGCCGGTTTTAATTACCGAATACGGTTGTGATGCTTATAATACAAGTAAAAATACTTCAAACGAAGCATACCAGGTAAAGTATCATAAAGGTGCTTGGAAAGATATAATCGGTAACAGTTATTTAAGTAACGGAACCGGTAATTCTTTAGGCGGTGTAATTTATTGTTGGCTTGACAAATGGTGGCTTATAGGAAGCCCCAGTGTTCACGATACGATTAACGGTGCATGGAAAGGTGTTACGATTGACGGTTTGTTTAACGATGAATGGTTGGGTATATGCAGCCAAAGCAACGGAAAAAACAGCCCGTTTCAAAGAATATTGAGAAATGTTTTTTATATGTATCAGGAACTTTGGAAATAAAAAATTGCTTAAAGCAATTTTTTACGGAACTTCAACCCCGTCAAATATTTGTTTAATAATATCGTCGCTTGTTAAACCTTGTGCATCGGCTTCATAAGTGGTAAGCACTCTGTGCCTTAACACATCGTGTCCGATATCTTTAATATCTTCAGGTGTAACAAAACCTCTTCCGTTTAAAAATGCCAATGCTTTACCGGCCAAATTCAAGTTAATTGTCGCTCTCGGCGATGCTCCGAAAGCTATAAGGTTTTTTAATTCCTTTAAATTATATTTTTCGGGATATCTCGTTGCAAATACTATACTTACTATATAATTTTTAACTTTATCGTCAACATAAATTTCATCTACGGCTTTTTTGGCTTCTTCCAAATCCTGCAAAGTTAAAACGGAATTTACTTCTATTTTTGTTCTTGAAGAATATCTTGCAAGAATTGTTTTTTCTTCTTCTTCAGTGGGATAACCTAATTTTAACTTTAACATAAATCTGTCAACCTGTGCTTCGGCAAGCGGATAAGTTCCTTCCTGCTCTATAGGGTTTTGTGTAGCCAAAACCAAAAAAGGATCCGGTAATTTATAAGTTGTATCACCTAATGTAACTTGCCTTTCCTGCATGGCTTCCAAAAAAGCACTTTGAACTTTTGCAGGTGCTCTGTTTATTTCATCGGCTAAAATAAAGTTAGCAAAAACGGGACCTTTCTTAACGGTAAAGTTACCTTGTTTTGCATCATAAATTAATGTTCCGGTTAAATCGGAAGGAAGCAAATCGGGGGTAAACTGAATTCTTTTAAAATCACCCGATACCGCTTTTGCCATAGAATTTACGGCTAATGTTTTTGCAAGCCCTGGAACACCTTCAAGTAATATATGCCCGTCGGTGAGTAACCCTACAAGCATTCTTTCCAAAATATATCTTTGTCCGACGATAACTCTTGATACTTCACTTAACAAACCCATCATTGCAGATGATTGCTGTTTTACTTTTTCATTTAATGCTTTAATGTCAATACTTTCTGCCATAATATACTCCTTTCGGTTTATTATTTAACATATTTTATTTATTATATCTTATTCAAAACACATTATTCAATATTTTTTTAATAATAAAAAAACTCCGACAGTAGGACTCGAACCTACAACCCTCCCGTTAACAGCGGGATGCTCTACCATTGAGCCATGTCGGAATCAGGTATACTTGGTTGCGGGGGTAGGATTTGAACCTACGGCCTTCAGGTTATGAGCCTGACGAGCTACCGGGCTGCTCCACCCCGCGATTATTCAAATATGATACTTTTTTTTATTTTGTTTGTCAATATTTATAAAGCAAAACAATATACTGCTTTTGCATATTTATTTTGTTTCCACCTCATGCACATCTTTGCTCATATCTTTGGAAAGCGGAAGTTTTTGGAAATTTTCTTTTTCACTTAGTTTCATTTCAAATTTTGTTTTTTTACTCAATTGGACCGTTGCTTTTTTTGCGGAAACTTCAAGTAAATGTCCGCCGTTTTTTTTGCTTGAATTTATGTAATGGAAATGCCATCCTTGAGAATTAAGTTTATCCATAAAATCAGGACAATACAAACCGACTATCGTTCCAGTTTCGTTTTCGGCATTAAAAAAAGTTTGGTCTGTTTCCATAGCTTTTGCAAGCGGTTTATACGGTTCTTTTTGTGCATATTCGCTTCTGTAAGTAAGTTTATCAAAAGCTCCGTCTATTCTAACAAAATAAAATAAATTTCTGCCGTTTTTATTTACTATGTTGTCAAGCTGTTCTTTAAGGTTATCGATGGAGGTTATATTTTCAAACTCGGCACTTATATCGTTGTTAAAAAATGCTACCGTTGCATAAGGAATTGTTGTATTATTGTCGGGAACCAATACGGAGCTGTCATGAATTGCCTGATACACAACACCGTCAAGCATAATAAGTTCACCGTTTACGGCTTCAAAACAACCTATACCGAAATCACCGTTTTCTTTAAGTTCACCTACCGTGGAAGATGGATAATAATAACCCTGCATAAGTGCTTGCAGTGTTGATATTTGGAATAATGTTTTATTGCTTGCATTGTTTGCCGAATAATGTTGGCTGCATCCTGTTAAAATAAAAAACATGGTAAGAACAAAAAATAATTTTTTCATATAAATCTCCTTTAATTATATTTTTTCCCGTTCCAACGGTTATATATATTTGCTAAAATTGCTCCGGAAATATTATGCCATACGGAAAATATTGCACCGGGAACCGTTGCCATAGCCATTGACGAAAACGATGTGTTTGCAATACTTGTTGCAAGCCCAGAATTTTGCATCCCTGTTTCTATAGAAAGTGCTTTTATCTTTTGCTGGTTGAATTTTAACATTTTACCTAAAGCAAAACCGAAAGCATAACCTAAAATATTATGCAAAATTACAACGGTAAATACAAGCAACCCCGTTGATAAAATTTTTGATGCATTATGAGATACCACCGATGCAATAATCATGCAAATACCGATAACCGAAACAAGAGGAAGAAGTTTTATAATTTTTTGTGTAAAGCCGATAAAAAATTTATTGATAATAAAACCTAAAACTATTGGAATTATTACAACCGTTACAATGGAAACAAACATTGAAACAATATCGACATTAATTGTTTTACTTAATAAAATATAAGTAATTGCAGGTGTAAGAAACGGTGCAAGTAATGTATTAACACTCGTCATACTTACCGACAATGCAACATCTCCTTTTGAAAGATATGTAATAACATTGCTGGAAGTTCCGCCGGGGCAAGTTCCCACAAGAATAACACCTGCGGTAAGTGCGGCATCAAGGTTAAATATTGCACTTAATATAAAAGCAAGTGCAGGCATTATTGTAAACTGTGCAATACAACCCGTAATAATATCTTTAGGGCGGGTAAATATAAGTTTAAAATCTTCAAATTTTAGTGTAAGCCCCATACCGAACATTATAACCATAAGAAGCCAGTTTATCCACGATAACGAAATCCATAAACACGCTTTCGGAATAAACAAAGCAACCGCCGTAATAACAAGAACTATCACAGCCATATATTTCCCGACAAAACTACTTGCTTTTATTAATAAATTCATTTTTTAAAACCTGTTACTTTAGTTTTTTTTGATAATCTTCTATTCTTGTTTTAATGCTATCAATTAAAGATTTCGGTTCTTTTACTATTATGTATGGAATCCATTGAAGTATTGTATGAAGAATTTCTTCTTCTTTGGCAAAGTAACATTCCAAAACCATATCGCCTGTTTTATATTCCTTAACTATTTTCTGTTTCGGAAAGTAATTCTTTTCTTTAAAATATTTTGATACTTTTTTATCTACGTTTAATACGGCTTTTTTATCTCTTTTTGTTTCAAACCAAATATTTACACTTTCATTTAATATGTGTTGTAAATTCTTAGGTTTTGTAAATGTTTGTTCCAAAACTTTGCAGGATGTTATCTTTTCCAACCTTAACTTTAATAATCTGTTTTT
>NZ_CACWEU010000242.1:0-4777 GCF_902760015.1 Candidatus Ruminimicrobium bovinum | reverse complement strand
GCCCAAATCAATAGTTCTTATTATTACGTTTTTTGTTCCCATACGTTGCGCTATTTTTGCATAATTTTGGAAATGTTCTTCCTCGGTAGGCATATTTTTTGTTGACATATACATAAACTCGCTTCTGTATAGTCCTATACCTGCCGCACCGTTTGCAAGAACGGAATTAATTTCATCGGGAGTTTCTATATTTGCATCAAGGGTTATATTTTTACCGTCTGTTGTAGTTGCGGTTAAATCTTTAAATTGTTCAAGTTCTTTTCTGTCGGTAATTTGTATTTCATACTCTTTTTGATACAGAAGCTTTGTTTTTTTTGAAGGTTCTAAAATTATTATACCTTTATTACCGTCAACTATTATGGGCATACCGTGATAAACTTGAGAAGAAACATTTTTAAGCCCCACTACTGCAGGTATTTCCAAACTTTGCGCAATTAATGCCGTATGAGAAGTTTTTCCGCCCGTATCGGTAACAAATGCACTAACCATTTCATTTTTCATCGTAATAGTATCCGCCGGTGTTAATGTTTTTGCAACTATTACCGAACCGGGAGATATATTTTTTAACTTATTATCTTTTTTACCGAGTAAATTAGTTATAACTTTTTTGGCAATATCCGACAAATCGTTTTTTCTTTCTTTAAAATATTCATCCTCTATACTATCAAAAGTTTTTGACATTTTTTCCACTGTTTGATAAATTGCATATTCGGCATTAACTCCGGATTCGATAAGAGTTCCAACTTCTTGTTTTATCATAGGATCTTTTAAAATTAACAAATGTGCAACGGCAATTTCGGCATAATTTTCACCGAGCATTTTACTTAACGCCGCCTTATTTTCGGATATTTCCTGTTCCGTAGCGGATAGTGCTTTTTCAAGTCTTGTAAATTCCGCCTGAATTTTATCTTTTGATATTTTTTTTACCGGAATAAAATATTCATCTTCTTCCAAAAGAAAAACTTTTCCGATAACAACACCGGAAGAAGCGGCAATACCTTTTAATATTTGTTCATTTTTCATAACAATATCTCTTCACCAAAACCTTCATTAAAAATTTTTTCAATATTATCCAATGCTTCCTGTTCATCGGGACCTTCCGTTTGAACTATTAATTCGGTTCCGCATGATGCGGCAAGCATTAATATACCCATAATACTTTTGGCATCAACTTTATATTCATCTTTTATTATCGTAATATTTGACGAATATTTCATGGCAGTTTGGACAAGTAATGAAGCCGGTCTTGCATGTAAACCTAATTTGTTGACGATTTTAACTTTCTTTTCTTTCATCGTTATAACCCCAAATATGCAAAAATAAAACTAAATATTAAAGCACAGTAAAACAATATTACAGGTTTAGTATTACCGAATAAAAAAGTAATTAATAATATTAAACCGAATATAATCGCTTCGGGTATATCATAATTTATAAAAGATATTAAAGTAGTAGGTCCGAAGCCGAACGAATATACATAAAAAAACAATGCCGCAACTATAATAAACAAACCTATACTTCTAAATACATCACCTATAAACGATATTTCAAGTTTGGCTATCAATTCTATCATTTTTTCGTTCAAACTGAAACTTACCGATAATGCCCAATATCTGAAAGCCAAATGGACTATGTTATATAAAACGATAAACCAAACAGGAACTATCCATAAATAATTTATATCAAAAATATTTATCAATAATACACTTAAAAATATTGCAACAAAAGAAACAAAAGGTCGCCATGTTCCCCAAAAAAAAGAATCTCCTATTGCCGCAACAGGGCCTGCCATCATTGATTTTATAGCTTCAGGTTTTACGGAAACAGGTTTTCCTTCGGCAATATTTTGTTCTGCCGTTACAACCATAGCAATAATAACACTTGCCATATAAGGGTTTGTATTAAAAAAACCTATATGCCTTAAAAGAGCTTGTTTTCTTTTTTCCTTATCTTTATATAATCCGGCAATAACAGGATATATAATATATAAAAAACCTATATTTTGTAACCTTTCAAAATTCCATAATGCCTGCAGAAAAAAACTTCTGAAAAATAATCCTCTTACAATATTTTTTTTCATCTTTTTATAAAAGGTATTTTTATATTTTTAAAATTATTCAATACCATACCGAATCCGAAAACCGGTAAATAATACCATGCTTTTTTTAATGCCAAAACAATATAAATCGGAATATCAGTTGCAAATACTTTTTTTATTATAATACTTCCCAATAAAAGAAATAAAAAATACATCAATGCCGTTCTTAATATAAAAAACAGCAAACCGAAAAACAAACCTTTTGAAATTCTTTTTTCTTTTCCGTTTTTTATACCGTGTTCAACCCAATGCATAACTTTTGTATTGAACAATCTTCCGGCAAAATCCACTTCCTTATATATATATGCAAAAGGAACTGCCAATGCCAATGCAAAAACGGCAATTTCCTGACTTCCTCTAAATAAAACCGTTGACCATATAACTGAAAGTATAGTCATAAAAGTTAAATCAACCGGAACCGCACAACCTAACGGTATGGCATTTATCCAAACCATTTCAACAATCATTCCCAACCAAAGCCCTGTATGAATATCACCCAATAAAAAGCCGAAAAACGGACCGCAAAAAATAGGTCTGGATATCATAAATTGCCCGAACATAGTTATATCCGAACTGAAAACTGCAGCCAAAAAAGATAAGGCCATATAATTGATTATCATCTATTTTTTATCCGTTTCAATTGTTATTTTTGTTATAAACTTAAAACTTTCCGTCGGTTCTAAAATAAAATCATACACATTAAACAAAGTTGTTCCCTGATATGTTTTTTCATATCCGTTTTCGGAATTTGAAACCGTTTCTATCGGAGCAGTCCAAAAAGAACACTTAACAGAACTTTCAACATCAACGGAAAATTTTAAATTTTCATCTTTTCTAACCCATTTGTTTACGTTGTTAATCTGAACGGAATCAGCTTCAGTTTTTTCTGAAAATTCAAAAACATGTTCAAGCGCAAATTTTAAATTAAGCTGTTGCTGTGACAAATTTGTAATTTTATAATTTACTTCATACCCGCATTGTTTTAAAGGAATAATTATTTTTGTTACTTTTATTTTATATTCCATACCGTCACACCAAATACTGCCTATTCTTTGAAGTTCAAGTTCATTTTTTCTGATAACGGGTTTATATTCTCCCAAAACAAAATCACCGATATCCTTAAAAGTAACAGGATATAAATTTTCATAAGCAGTATCTTTACTTAAAAAATGGTCTGCCAAAGATGCTTTTCTGTACCAATCATAAACAAGTGCTTTTTCAAGCCCTGTTTCTTTTACTTTTACGGCATCGGAATGAATTGTTCCGAATTGATTAGGGTCTGCAATATTATTACTTTCAATTGCTTCTTTTAATTTTTTATGATAACCTTCATATCTTCTTGTAAGCACATTTGATAAATTATAATTTTTCTTTAAAATATCAAATTCAAATATCGTTCCGCCCGACATATAATTTATATAAATATTTTCATTTTTACCTTCATATAAAACTTCATTTAATCCGTTACTGTCAAAATCGGCAAACTCCCATTTTTGTTTTGGAGAACAAATATCATTATAAATATTTTCCGCTTTTAACAATTGTTCGTAAATTGCATTTCTTAAATGAGGCAAATACAAACCGCCAAATACACCGTGCCAATAAGCACAGTTACATTGTCCGCCGTAAAGAGTGTTCAATATTTTTGTTTTCTTCAATTTTTTAGGCGGAAGCATATTTATTTTATTGCTTAACCTAAGCATTTTTTTATGCATATTATTTGATTCTTCATATTTGCTTAAAAACAATCTCCAAAAACCGCCCCTTATAAAAGGTTTTAAATCTTCATTGTTTTCATATTGCTTTACCAAATTTTCAAAATTATTTTGAGCTTTATTGAGTAACGACCATTCCGACATTTCAAAATAAGACCCGGTTCCCAAATATATTCTTCCACAAGGTTTTGTTTGTGCCATAGCTTGTGAAAAAGTAACGGTTTCAACAATATCGGAATTTTGTTCAAGTGCCGTTAAAAATTTTTCAAGCCAACCGTTTTCATAAACATGCTTATTTGTTTCGGGCCACATACCGAATTTTTCTCCGTCATCAGCCATAACCAAAATTGTTTCTTTACCCTCATAAGCAAGTTTTCTGAAATAATTAATACAAACATCAACATCCTGAAAAGGAATAAAATATCTTAATTTTTGACTTATCGGGAATAAATTTAAAGTTTTCCCCTTATCTTCGGATGTAAAATATCCCCTTAAATCGTTATTTTTCAAACCCGTAGCGGTAAAATGAAAATCATCAAGAAGAGCATATTTGATATTTGCATCCGATAAAGTTTCAACCAACGAAGGTTCCCAAACTCTTTCGGCAATCCATGCACCCTGCGGTTTTGTTCCGAAAGTTTTTTCTATAAAATTCGACAATAAATTTATTTGCCCCATTTGATCCTGCTTCGGTATAACGGATAATATCGGTTCATAATATCCGCCGGACAATATTTCCAAATTATTTTCTTTAACAAGTTGTTTTATTGTGTTTATGTATGCAGGATATTTTTTCACAAAAAAATCCCATAAAATTCCGCTGCAATGTAAATTCCATTTTATACTTTTATGTTTTAACATTACGTCTAAAAACGGCTTATATGCAATGTTATAACCTTTCTCCAAAACCCAATCGAAATTGCCTACCGGCTGATGATTATGTATACCAAAAATAAATTTAACT
>NZ_CACWEU010000241.1:0-5117 GCF_902760015.1 Candidatus Ruminimicrobium bovinum | reverse complement strand
GAATATAAAGCTTTAGTATTAGGTTTAAATTGTACTCTTTGTTCCAATGATTCTTGTGTAGGCATAGATGTAATAATTTCGGGATTGCCTATTTCTATATCCCAAAGGTAATGAATATTGCCGTTTGAAAGAATTACAAAACGAATATTTTGGCTCATTGCATAGGCACGAGCTTGTTCTTTTGCAGAAAGAGGATTTATATTTTCTTTCTTTGCTTCCAAGACACAAAGCGGAAAATCTTTTGAATCAAACAAAAGGTAATCCAATAAAGCATGTTTATATTCGTTATCGTTTCTTTTGATTTTTGTGCTGTATTCGACATCAACATTTGCACGACCTTTTTCATCGTCCAAAAGTTTCCAGCCGGATTGTTCCAATAGTTTATTTATTTTAAGTCTTACTTTTGCTTCATTATCGTTCATTAATAAAGTCCAAATTTAAGAGTTAAATATATTTTGAATTATTTTACTAAATTTGATTGATTTTTACTATAATTTTATAAAAGGAAAATATAATTTATTGAGGAAATAAGAAATGATTATAGACATTCCCAAAAGCATACAGATTATAAAAGATTTTAAACCGTTAGAAACACCTACTTTTAACGATGGCAATGAAGATGCTTTTAGGTATATTGTTTGGAATTTATATTATAGAGTAACTGAGGCACTTAAATCTTTTGTTGTGCTATTTGAAAACGAAAGATATTATGATTCTTTTATAATTGCAGGACATTGTTTAGAAACTTGTGCAATATTAAGTTATATAAAAGATAATCCGACTTATGAACTTTGTAGAGAACGATATAACAAATACTTTGCATCAGCTACATTAGGAAGATTAAAATATAATTTAGAACTTAGTTATAATCTTGAAAAAGAAATAGCTTGGCAAGCATTTGTTTCATTACTTAAATTATTTTATCCTTTTGGGAAATATATCGTTAAAGAAAAAGAGAAAGAACAATATGAAGAAATAATAAAAAGAATAAATTATAGATTAGGATTAAACAAAGAAAAAATAGAAATATTAAGCAAACATTTTGTACCAATAAGAGTTGATGAATATATAAAAGCTTTTGTAAAAAATACTGCTTATTTTGACGGAGAACAATTTAGTAAATTTTATAAAAAATACTGTGATGTAAAACATGGTAATATGATAACACCCGGGGCTTCTTTTGAACATAATTCATTTGAATATTTTTCAGAAGATGGAATAATGTTGATTTTAGGAATAATGTATTATTTAAAAGATTTTAAGTTTTAGTTGATTTTTTGAAGATTTTATACTATACTATTGTTGCTCTTGAAGCCCTACTATTTGTAATAGTGGTACGCTTCAAGAGTTTTTATTTTCGTCTAAATCGTAAAATAGATTTTCGTTTTATTGTTTGTAGTTTTTAAAGGAATTCGTTGACATTAATTAGATTTTATATTATACTATTACTGCCTTTGAAGGGGCTAGTATTTGTTTATTAGTTACTCTTCAAAGGTTTCTTTATTTTCATCTAAATCGTAAAATAAATTTCCATTTTCATCTTCACCTATAGTAATATAAACATTATACTTTTCTTATTTTAATTTTACCAAATTCCGTTGAGTTTAGGAATAAGAAATTTTAAGTAGGTTATGGGGTTATGAGATTATTGGATTAAAATTTTTTTGTAAGAATTTATTTTTTAAATATCCCTTAAAAATTCGGCAAAATCACTTTTTATTTCACTTTGATTCTTTTTTATTAATGTCCTTAAAAATTTTTTTCGTTGTTGTTTTCTTCCGGTTTAATCCACTTTTCTTCATTCAATACAAAGAAATTAATTCTATATTTTTGAGTATCTCTATTTAACATCAATAAATTTGCCTTTAATAAATAATCTAAATCTCTTTTTAATGTTCTTGAAGAAAGTTTTCCATATATTATTTTTAAGTTTACATCTTCTAATATTTCTTTTTCCGTAACTTCTTTATTATTGTCGAGCATAATACTTAGGAAATCGTATTGTCTTGGTGATATTTGATTAGTTTTCTTCAAATATAAAAGATACGATTGTAACGATAAACCTGTAATAATAATATATATTTTTTCTCTTATTGTTTTTATAGATTCAAGTAATCCTTTTAAATAAAACAAAACAAAGTCGCTAATATCATTATCTTCATTTTTTAACACTTTTGAGAAAGTTATAAAATATTCATCTATATTTTTGTAATAATAATTGGAAAGCATAGTGTAAACAAACCTATACCCCGCACTTTTTAAAATATGTGCTTCTATAATACGACTTGTCCTTCCGTTACCATCGCCAAAAGGATGTATTAGTGCCAAAGTTAAATGAGCGATACAAGCTCTAAATATAGGAGGAATTTCTAATAATTCTTTAGAATTTATCCATAGAATAAATTCTTCCATTAATTTTTTTATATCTTCAAATATTTTTGGCGGGACATTTGTTCCGCCATGTTCTTCATTTCCCACAATTACTTTTGTATTTCTGTATTGTCCGGGAATATTTGTTTCGTTTTCTAAACCATCCGTTATAATTTTGTGATAATTTTTTATTAAATCTTGAGATAATAATATTTTTGTATCCAAAGCATTAATATCTTTTATTTTATCGTATGCTGTTTTTAAATTTTGAATTTCTTTAACAAACCTTTCTTTAGAAAAATTTGTTTTATTATCTTCAATAATTTTATCAACATCTTCCTGTGTTAAAGAATTACCTTCAATAGCGGCTGTTGAAAATATAGATTTTTTTATAAGTTCTTCTTCTATTTGTGATGCCATATTCGGTAAAATAGGTATATATTTTATAGATTCAAAGGCAATTAATACTTCAACAATTTTATTAGCAATCTCACTTCCTTTATCATCATTAAATTTAGCACTGAATACGAAATTACCAGATTTAAATGTTAACACCTTTTTAATTATATCCATAAGTTAACTCCTATTTTTTTGTGTATTTATTATAATTTATTTATATATATTTGTCAATATTTTTGTCATAGAATTTGTCAATAATTTTGTCATATCGAAATATTATTGATTTTTTAATTATTTTTAGTAAATTTTTTATTTAATTTTCATTAAATTTGTCATAAGTTTTGTCATAGTTTTTGTCAAGAATAACATGACAGGTTATGGGGTTATAGGTTTGTTGTTGGCGGCTTTCAAAGAATTTATTATTTAAAAGGAAATTTCGTTTCGGTAACAAATGAAATATTAATATTTCATTAATTGATTTAACGGCATAATAATGGTATAATAACGGCATAAAGGAGATACCTGTAAAATGCCGTTAAAATTTAATCCTGTTTATAAAATCACTAATTCCATACTAAAAAAGCTAATTGAAATCGAAAAGATTAAAGAAGATGTTAAATCTTTTCCGTTAAACCCTAAAGTACTTGCCGGATTAAGAAAAACATCTAAAATCAATACCATTCATTATTCTACAAGAATTGAAGGAAATTCATTAACAATAAAAGAAGTTAAACAAGTACTAAACGGTAAAAGTTTCCCTGCAAGAAAACGAGATGAACAAGAAGTAAAAGGTTATTTTCGTGCATTGGATATGGTAAAAAAACTAATAAAAAAAACTGCCATTACGGAACAAGATATTAAAATTTTACATGGGTTGGTTGTTGGAAATAATAAACCTACAGAATACAGAAAAGAACAAAATTCAATAATAGATTCTTCAACAAGATATATTGTTTATATGCCGCCTGAAGCAAAAGATGTGGCACCATTAATGACATCTTTTGTAAATTGGATAAATGAAAATAAAAATGTAATTCCGGCACCAATTTTAGCTGCTATTGCTCATTACCAATTTGTTACTATACATCCCTATTATGACGGTAATGGTAGAACGGCAAGAATTTTAACAACTCTTTTACTTCATCAATGCGGTTACGGTTTAAAAGGTATTTATAATTTGGAAGAATACTATGCCGATAATTTACAAGATTATTACAATGCATTAACTGTAGGGAAATCTCATAATTATTATGAAGGGCGAGCTCAAGCTGATATTACCGATTGGATAGATTTTTTTGTTTCAGGTATGTTAAAGTCTTTTGAAAGTGTTAAAAAACATTTTATAAAACAAAAAAATGAAAAAGACAAAAGTGAATTTATCAAAAACTTGGATTCAAGACAAAAACAAGTACTTCCTTTGTTTGAAGAAAGCAATTTTATAACTACAAAAGATTTGGAAAAATTATTCAATTTTTCTTCAAGAACATCCAGACAGTTAGCACAAAAATGGGTAAAAACAGGTTTTTTATTAATTGTTGATAATTCCAAGAAAAACAGAAAATATAAACTTAATTTTGAATAAAGGAAATTAAGATTTTAGGTTAGAACTGAAATCAATTAGTAATTATTAATTTTGGATTATTGGGTTATGAGATTATGGGGTTATTTTATTGGGTTATAAGGTTATTAGGTTATGGGGTTATAGGTTGCTATTAGTCAGTAACTCCTTGAGCGTAAGCGGTACATAAGATTTTAAAATACGAAAGTGTAATCCAAAATATTCGTTAGATATAGGATGATTTGTTTATTGTTTCACAGAACATCTTTGTATTCTTCTTTGCCTTCCATAACTTTTTTTGCATAAGAACATATCGGAACAATTTTAATATTTTTTAGTCGGGCTTGTTCAACAACTTTGTTTAACAACCTTTTAGCAATGCCCTGTCCTTCAAAAGCGGGGCGAACTCCCGTATGAACAATATGCCATTTGTTGTCATTAATATCAAATTCACATTCGCCGATTAAATTACCGTCTTTGTAAGCGGCACTTCTGTTTAAATTTTCTTCAAATACAACGGAAATTGAATTTTTTAATTCGTATTGTAATGCTTTAGACGGGCACATATCAATTATTGCGGCAATTTCTTTTGCGGGAGCTTTTGATAAATCAACCCAAGGTTTTTGATTAGGGTTAAACACTTCTTTGTTTCCTTGAAAACATTTACCGGCATGTTGACATAATTTCGGGTTCCAAAAAACAGTAATATCATCGTTTTTATAAGTTATATATCTTTGCTTTTTATTTTCTTTTTTATTATCCATTGTTTTTTCTCTTAACAGGCGATATT
>NZ_CACWEU010000240.1:0-6442 GCF_902760015.1 Candidatus Ruminimicrobium bovinum | reverse complement strand
TTGTTTTGTAGTGTCGTTGGTATGGTCGTTTCCATACCTCAATACTTCCATACATCTATACCTCAAAATTTTTCGGAGAAAAATTTTTAATGAATTTTTCTGTACTCATGTCCGCTTATTATAAAGACAATCCTCAATGGCTTAAACAAGCTATTGATAGTGTTTTGAATAATACAGTTAAACCAAGCCAAATAGTTTTGGTAGTTGACGGACAAATACCAAATGAGCTTGAACAAGTCATAAATGAATATAGAGATAGTTTGGATATTTTACGGCTTGAAAAAAATTCAGGGTTAGGAATAGCACTTCAACAAGGTCTTTTAAAATGTAAATATCCGTTGGTTGCAAGAATGGATAGTGACGATATTAGTTTGCCTAACAGGTTTGAACTGCAACTAAAAGAATTTGAAAATAATCCTAATTTAACAATAGTTGGTGGTTATATACAGGAATTTGATTCTCAAACTAACGAAAAAACATCAATAAGAAAAGTACCTTTGGAAGATATGCAGATAAAACAATACTTAAAGATTCGTTCTCCTTTTAATCATCCGACGGTAATGTTTAAAAAAGAAGATATTTTAAAGGCAGGCAATTATCAAACATTTTACCAAATGGAAGATTATTACTTATGGGCACGGCTTGTTAAAGCAAATTATCAAATGAAAAATATTCCCGAAATACTTTTAAATTTCAGAACGGATAAAAATATGTTTGCTCGTCGTGGAAGTTATAAATATTTTAAAAGTAACAAAGAAGTTTCAAAGCAAATGTTAAAAATGAAAATAATAAATTATCCGTATTATTTGTTCAATATAACAGTTCGCTTTATTACACAAGTATTAATGCCAAATAATATAAGAACTTTATTCTATAAAAAGGTGTTGAGATAAGAATATGAAAATAGGGATATTAACTCATTATCAAGTTCATAATCATGGTGCAATTTTACAAATGCATGGCTTATATAATACTTTAAAAATTTTAGGACATATTCCTTATATACTAACATATAACAAAAATTTTGATTTTATAGAGAAAGAACTTTCAAATAAATACAATATATCGTTAAAATCTATTCCGTTTTACTTAAAATATTTAAAACAACAAGGAATAGCAAAAACAAAATTCAATATAGAAAAACACAAAATACTAAATAATTTTAAAGAATCAAATTATAATTTTTTGCCTTTATATCCCAATCAACAAGAATTGGATGCCGTTTGTATAGGAAGTGATGAAGTTTGGTCGTTAGAAGCTGGAGTAAATATAATGATGTATTCCCATACAATAACTACGCCTTTAATTTTTGCTTATGCTCCTGTGTTTGGACAAACAAATATTGAAGAAATAAAAAAACATGGCTGTTATGAAATTATAAAATCAGGTTTAGAAAGATTTAATTTTCTTTCTGCACGAGATTTATCTTCTGCACAAACTATTAAACAAATATTAAACAAAGAAATTCCTATATTGTGTGATCCTGTTTTATTATATGGATATAAAGAAGAACAAAATTTACCTTGCAATAAAATTCCAAAAGAAAAATATTTACTTGTTTATGCTTATGATAACAGATTAAATGATAAAAAAGAATATGAAAATATTATAAAGTATGCAAAAGAAAATAATTTAAAAATAATTTCTCCCGGATTTTATCACAATTGGGTAGATGAAAATATAAATGTAACACCAATAGAGCTAATAAATATATTTAAAAAGGCACAATGTGTAGTTACAGACACTTTTCATGGTAGTGTTTTATCAATCTTAACTAACAAACCTTTTGCTTGTTTTGTTAGAAATTCAAACACAAACAAAATAAATTTTCTATTAAATCAATTTAATGCTTCTCAGGCAAAACTTGATAATTGGGATGATTTAAATAATACACTAACACAAAATTTTGATTGGTCAAAAGTAAATTCTTTAATAGAACAAGAAAGGCAAACAGCCATGCAATATTTAGGGAAAGTTGTGAATAATGAATAATTGCATAGAAAATAATTTATCGTGTACAGGATGTTCTGCTTGTTATGTGGTGTGTCCTACAAAAGCCATAAAAATAGAACTATTGCAAGATGGTTTTTATACTGCAGTATTAGATAAACAGAAATGTGTTGATTGCGGTAAATGTGTAAAAGTTTGTCCTAAATTTATTGATAATTCTTCTATAAATAAATTTGAAAATTTACCTTTATATGCAAGTTGGAGTTTAGATAACTCCGTTCAACAAAGTTGCAGCTCAGGCGGAATAGCTTTTGAATTTGCAAGATATGGTTTAGATAATGGTTATAAAATAGCAGGTGTTGTTTACGATTATGCAGAGCAAAAAGCAAAAACAATTATAGTTGATAATTTAAAAGATTTGGAATTGCTAAAAGGTTCAAAATATTTACAAAGCAATTGTTCACAAAGTTTTGATGAAATAATAAAAAGTAATGATAAATTTATAGTGTTTGGAACACCTTGCCAAATAGCAGGTTTAAGTTTAGTTGCCAAACAAAACAATTGTAGGGATAAACTAATATTAATAGATTTTTTCTGCCATGGAGTTCCAACATATTTAATGTGGAACAAGTTTTTAGAATACATAAAAAAATAAAAGAAAATAGAAGAAGTAAAAAACTTAAGTTTTAGAGATAAAAAACCTGGTCGCCATAGTTACACAACGAAAATAAATGACTTTTTTATAAAAGAGAATAAGAATCCGTTTTATACATTATTTTTCAGTAATTTGTTATTAAATGACAGCTGCTATAATTGCAATGCAAAAAGTTCTTTTGATTTTGCGGATATCAGAATAGGCGATTTTTGGGGTTCAACTTTTGATAATAGAGAAGATGGTATATCAACATTAATACCTATAACCAATAAAGGCAAAAAAATTATAGAAGAATTAAAACTAAATAACGAAATAACTTTACTGGAACAAAAACATAATGTTTGTTTTAAAGCACAATCCGCATTTAAACAATATTCTATAAATAAAAATACAAGAATCAATCTTTTCAATTTAATAAAGCAAAATAACAATATAACAGATATTGTAAAAGAATATGTAAAATCTCTATCTCTAAAGAAAAAAGTATATTGTAAAATAAAACAAATTTTACCGATTTCATTAAAACAAAAGTTAAGATTTGTATATCACAAGGTTGTAGGATGAAGAAAATAGTTTATTGTATATCAACATTAAGAAAATCCGGACCTGTTATTGTTTTATATAACATAGTTAAAAATTTAGATTTAACAAAATATAAGCCAATAATAATAACATTATCTAAAGAACTGCAAGATACAATGATAAACGATTTTCAAAGTTTAAATATTGAAATTGTTCAATTAAATTTAAGTAGATTAAAAGGGTTTGTCTTTGGAGGAATTAAACTAAAAAAAACAATACAGAAAATAAATCCCAATGTAATTCATTGTAATGGTTTTAGAGATATTTTATTGACTGGCTTGTTTATAAGTAAAAAATATAAAAAAATGGCAACAATTCATTGTGATTTTGCGATTGATTATGTTTTAAAGTATGGTTTTTGTATTGGAAAGATAATGTCTTTTTTGCAGAGAAAAATTCTTTCAAAATTTAATAATAGAATTGCTGTTTCTGGATTATTATCAATGATTTTAAATAAAAAATATTCAAAAATGAAATTTGATTATGTTGATAATGGTATAGATACCGAATATTTCAAACCTATAGAAAATAAAATTGAATTGAAAAAAAAGTTAAACTTACCAACAGATAAAAAAATATTTATTTGGTGTGGTTCTTTTATAGAAAGAAAAGATCCGATAACGTTAGTAAATGTTATAAAACAGATAAAAAATGAAAATTTATTTTTTGTTTTTTGTGGAGCAAGAGGACAACTATTAGAAATATGTAAAAAGGAACTTAATAATTATAAAAATGTTTTATTTACAGGTTATGTTAATAATGTAAAAGATTATCTACAATCAAGTGACTTTTATGTTTCCACTTCTTTATCCGAAGGATTTCATTTAACAGTTTATGAATCTTTAGCTTGTGGATTACCGGTTATATTAACAAATATTCCTGTTTATAATGAATTAAAAAGTAATAAGATTGGATTGTTTTTTGAAATTAAAAACATAGAAACCTTGAAAAACAAAATAAATACTATTTTGGATATAGATTATAAATTATATTCAAATGTCTCAGTTAATTTAATACAAAATAAGTTTTCTGCAAAATTAATGAGTTATAAATATCAGAAATTTTATAATTAGGATTAAAATTTGACATATTTTATTATTTTAATAATTTTGATTTGTTTTGAATATTTTACGATATCTTTTTGTACTTTAGATAATGAAAAAAGAGATAATATTTTCTTATTATTATCATTTATACAATGTGTTTTGTTTTTGGGCTTAAGATCAGATATTATTCCTGATTCTGAAAAATATTTTTATATTTACGAAATGATTGGTAGACAAAGATTAGATATGATTTTTAATGTGTTTAATTTTGAAAAAGGATATGTAATATTTAATAAGATAATTTATACTATATTTGGTGATAATAGAGTTATATTTTTTTCATCATGTGCAATTTTGTGTTGTTTGCCAGTATTTCTTTTAATAAAAAAATTTGATACTAATAAATTATTACCGATTCTTATTTGGTGTATTTTTAATGGTTTAAACACTGCACTTATTAATATTCGTCAATCAATAGCAATAGGAATAATTTTATTAGCTTATTACATAATAGTTCGTAAAAAATTAATTCTATCTTTTACATTGGTATTAATTGCTGCAAATTTCCATAAATCAGCAATATTTTTATTGATTATTTTTCCATTATACTTTGTTTCAGAAAAAATAGAATTATCAATTCGTAATATATTATTATTCATACCGATATTTACAATTATTTTTATATTTAGTGATCAAATATTTAATTTTTTATTAGAAAATACAATAGATTCTTATTATTCATATACAAATTATCATCTACATAATACGCTTGGTGCATATTTGTATATTTTTATTACGTTCGTAATATTTTTATTTTCTTGGTTAATTTACACTAAAAATTTTAGGAAATTTTCATCCATTAAATTTATGGAATGGTCTTTCTTTTTATATTTGTTATTAACAGGTTTTTTATTTTACCTTATATCAATTAAAAATGGTTTAAATAGAATGGCTTTATATTTTGTTTCTATTTATATTTACATAATTCCACAATGTTTTAAAACTATAAGTGCAAATAAAAATATAAAAGCGATAATGTTAATAATATTGTTTATTTGTTTTGGTATGGTAATTAGTGGAATGTATTTTTTACCATCAAGTTTTGCTATAGGAAAATATCAAACTATTTTTGACTAGTTTTTTTAGAAAAAAGAATAAATTAATTCTAAAAAATATAAATATATTAGGAGTATAAAAATGTTAAATGTTAGAAATTTTACTAATTTCGATATAAAATTTTTGCAACAAAAAGAGCTTGAACTTTTAGAACAATTTGTAAATATTTGCAATAAAGAAAAATTGCAGTATTATGTTTTAGGCGGAACAATGTTGGGAGCAGTTAGGCATAAAGGTTTTATCCCTTGGGATGATGATATTGATGTTGCTATGCCAAGAGAAGACTATGAAAAATTTTTAGCTGTTGCACAAAAATATTTAAATAAACCATATTTCCTCCAAACTCATATTACTGATGAAGAATATCCTTTAATTTTTGCAAAAATTAGAAATTCAAATACTACATTTATTCAACATTGTTTCAATAAATATAGTATGAATCATGGAGTTTATATGGATATTTTTCCATTGGATTATTATCCTACAAATAAATTCAAATCATTTATAGTTGATTTGTATAACATAAGTTTAAGGTTTAGAATAAGATTTGATTTAAATAATACAAAACTTCCTTTTTATAAACAAGCAGTTCGTAAAATACTCTTTTTAATTTTAAAAATAATATATCCAAATTCTAATTTAGTACTGCAAAAAAGAGATAAATTATTTAAATCAATAAAAAAAAGTTCTTTGCTTGCAAATTATTGTGGAACATGGGGTAAAAAAGAAATAGTTCCAGTTGATTGGTATGGAGAAGGAATAGATATGCAATTTGAAAATTTAATAGTAAAAGTTCCAACTCATTATGATAAATGGTTAACACAAGTATATGGTAATTATATGCAATTACCACCAAAAGAAAAACAAGTTTCGCATCATAATACAGATATTATTGATTTAGAAAATCCTTACACTAAATATATAAAGAGGCATAAATGAAAAGAATAATAACTTATGGAACATTTGATTTGTTACATTATGGACATATTAATTTATTAAAAAGAGCAAAAAAATTAGGTGACTATTTAATAGTTGCATTATCTACGGATGAATTTAATTTACAAAAAAATAAAAAGTGTTATTTTCCTTATGA
>NZ_CACWEU010000239.1:0-3684 GCF_902760015.1 Candidatus Ruminimicrobium bovinum | reverse complement strand
TTGAAATTACGGATGAACGCCTGACTACCGTACAAGCCGTAAGAATGTTGACCGAGGAAGCAAATGTTTCAAGAGAAAAAAGAAAAGGTGTTCGGGATAAAATAGCGGCAACTTTTATTTTACAAACTTATTTGGATATACATTCGGTTTAACAAATGAAATATTACATATTAGTTTTTATTTATGTTTTTCTCGACCAAATAACAAAATTACTTGTTATAAAAAATATCCCGTATAACTCTTTTATAAAAATAAACGAGTTTTTTAATTTGGTAAATATTTCAAATACCGGTATTGCTTTCAGTTTGTTTCAGGGGAAAAATATTTTTTTTATAATATCGACAATATTAATTGTTTGTTGTTTGATATTTTTTATTAAAAAAAACAAATCGATTTTAACAAAGTTACAAATGCATTCTTTGTTACTTGTAATATCGGGCGGTTTAGGCAATTTGATTGACAGGTTTGTTCGAGGATATGTTGTTGATTTTATAGATATAGGTTATAAAGAAGTTTACAGATGGCCGTCTTTTAATATTGCCGATTCTTGTGTTTGTATAGGTGTAACTTTATTTGTTTTTTCTGCTTTTATAAGTAAAGATAATAAATTAAAATAAAGTTATATTTATAAATTTGTAGCTTAAAAGGACAATTTCTTTTTATGATTAAAAATACGGTGAAAAAAATTTTATGTCTTAATTTTATATTTCTTTTAATAATGAGTTTGAACAGAATAATATTTACTTTTTATTATTCTAAAATTTCCGAATTAACTCCTTATTTTAACGATTTGATACAAGCTTTTATTTTGGGTATTCGTTACGATATGGCTGTTTTAGGATATATGAATACCGTAGTAAGTTTGGCTTTTGTTGTGTTTTGGTTTATAAACGGTAAAAAATTATTTTTGAAATTTATAAAAAGTTTAAAGTATTATTACAGTATATTTTTCGGCAGTATTGTTGTTTTATTATGTATAGATTTCGGTTTTTATTCATATTTTCAAAATCACATGAATATTTTAATGTTCGGCGTTTTTGAAGATGATACGGCGGCTTTGTTTTCTACAATATCCGAAAATTATCCTGTTGTTTTGGTTGGAATAGGTTTTATATCAATTTTTGTTTTTATATATTTCCTGTCAAAGTTTATTTTGGAAAAAAATGCAACATGTTTTTATTTTAATAATAAAACAAAAATTTATAAAAAAATTATTTTTACAATTTGTTTGGCTGCAATAAATGTTATGATATGCAGAGGTTCTTTCGGACTTTTTCCGTTAGGTGTTGATAATGCCGAAGTTTCTGCAAATACGTTTATAAATAAAGTTGCAATAAACGGAATATATACGTTACAGGCCGCAATTGAAGCAAGGTCAAAAGAAAATAAAGGGCTTGATTATATTTCATCGGTCGGTTATTCAAAAAATAATATGGCACAAGCTTTCAGTGATTATACGGATGTTGATATAAACTCAATAGATAAAACAAATCCAGAGCAAATATTATTTAGAACAACAAAATACAATAAAATTGCGGAACAAACAAAACCTAATGTCGTTTTTATAGTTATGGAATCTTTCGGAACGGATTTAATGCACTATGACAGCCAAACTTTTAATGTTTTGGGAGAATTAAAAAAACATTTACAACAAGATACTGTTTTTTATAAATTTATTCCCGGCAATATGGGAACAATCGGCAGTTTGGAAGCGGCAATTACAAACCTTGCAAGGTTACCTTTATCAAAGTTTTTATGTCAATCAAAATATGCTTACAATAAATATTTTTTCTCCGGTCCCATGCCTTATAAAAATAACAATTACCAAACTGTTTTTATGTATGGCGGAAATTCAGGTTGGAGAAATTGTCAAACATATATGCCGAGTTTGGGTTTTGATAAAGTTATAGGTGAAGGCAGTATGCCGAAAGAATATGAAAGAAACCAATGGGGTGTTTTTGACGAATATTTGTTTGATTATATTTTTAAAGTTTTGGATGATGGTAATAAAAGTAAATTTATTTATGTTATGACAACTTCAAACCATCCGCCGTTTTCTTTACCTTCACAATATAAGCAACCGTATCCTTTGGAATTAAACGAACAATTAAATAAAGATATTACCGGTGATATGAAACTTGCTAAAATGAGGTTTGCAACTTATCAATATTCATGCCAAAAAGCAGGTGAATTTTTAACACGTTTAAAAAATTCAAAATATGCAGATAATACCATAGTTGCAATAACAGGTGATCATAATTTTTGGAGTGCATTCAGCTATCCTATAGAGCGTAAACTTGATGAAATGAGTGTTCCTTTTTATTTATATATACCTCAAAAATTAAAACCTGCTAAAATTGATACGACAGTTGTCGGCTCACATACCGATATTTTACCGACGTTATATGAACTTTCTTTATCAAGTACAACTTATTGGGCAATGGGGAATAATTTATTGGCGGATACAGCAAAAGATAATATTGCTTCAAATTGTTTGGGTTCAATAATGACGAAAGATAATTTTGTTATATATGATTTTGCTTCCGGTAAAGAAAAATATTTTACGTGGAATGTTTCCGATAACAGAAAAATTGTTTCGACGGAAGAAAATGAAGAACATAAAAAAATGGTTAAGCGGTTTAAATCATCCGTTGCAATTGCATATTATATGTTAAATAGAAAAGAAAATATTATAAAATAGAGGAAAGAAATGAGTATATTTGAAATTATTATGTTGTTATGCTTTGCAAGTGCATGGCCTTTTTCAATAAGAAAATCTTATGTATCCCGTCAAAATGCCGGTAAAAGTTTGCTTTTTATGTATATAATTGAATTCGGTTATTTGGCAGGGATGCTGCATAAGTTATTTTATAATTTGGATGCTGTTTTTTGTTTGTATGTGTTTAATTTTACCTTGATACTTATTGATATTATGCTATACTACAGAAATGCCATGTTAGCCGAAAAAGCAAGAAAAAAACTTCAAACACAATAATTTACTTATTGCTGATTATAAAAATTATTATGATAATTTCTGTTTAGTTTGTCGCTAAACTTTCAGTTTCTCAGCCCTCAGCCCTCAGCCCTAAACTGTCTTTATTTATAAGCTGCCTTTCTTAATCCACTGTAAATTTCTGCATTTCGGGAAAGCCGAACATGTTAAAAACGGTCCTCTTTTACCCATTCTTTTAAGCATAGGACTGCCGCATTTTTCACATTTGATATCCGTTTTTTCCGGCTCGGGTTTTATTACTTTATTTCCGTTTTTATCCAATGAAAATGTAGTTTTACATTCCGGATAATGTTCGCATGCAAGGTAAGGTCCTCTAAAGCCCTTTTTCTTTAAAAGTATTCCGCCGCATTTTGGACATTTTTCATCGGTTTTTTCAGGTTCGTTACTTACTTTATTTCCGTCTTTATCAACGGAAAATGTGGTTTTACATTCGGGGTATCCCGTGCATGCCATAAAAGGACCGCGTCTGCTGTCCCTTATAACCATGGGTTTTCCGCATTTTGGGCAGACCTCATTTGTAGCTTTAGGTTCAATTTTTTGTCTTGTTGCACCTTCGGCATCGGTTAAATGTTTTTCAAAAGGTTTATAAAATTTTTTCAAAACGTCCTGACATTTAAGTTTGTTTTCCGCAATATCATCAAATTCTTCTTCTATATCCGCGGTAAATTTAT
>NZ_CACWEU010000238.1:0-8158 GCF_902760015.1 Candidatus Ruminimicrobium bovinum | reverse complement strand
TTCCATACCTATGGTGGCAATTACCGGAAATGTTCCTACTTCTTTAATAGGTAAAGACAGTTTTCAGGAAATAAATATTACGGGTGTAACTTTACCGATAACAAAACATAATTATTTTGTCAGTAAAATAGAAGAACTTGCCGATACAATAAGAGAAGCATTTAAAATTGCAAAATCAGGCAGACCGGGTCCTGTATTAATAGATATTCCAAAAGATGTTCAGGTTGCGGAATATGATTTTGAATTTAAGGGAACAGTTGAAAGTTATAAGCAGAAAAAAACATCGGATAAACAAATAGAAACGGCAATAGAACTTATCGATAAAGCTCAAAAACCTTATATTTATATAGGCGGTGGTGTAATAACAGCCGGTATAAGTAAAGAAGTAAAAAAACTTGCGGAAAAAATTGACGGCTATATAGGTTGCACTTTTATGGGACTTTCCGCAATAGAAAATTCATATCAAAGGTTTCTCGGTATGCAGGGTATGCACGGACAATATGAATCTTCAATGGCAAATAAAGAGGCGGACCTTGTAATAGGAATTGGTGTCAGGTTTAGTGACAGGGCAACGGGAAATGTTAAAAAATATTCAAAGAATGCAAAAATTATACAACTTGATATCGACTCTTCCGAAATAAATAAAAATATTAAAGCCGATGCGGGTATTGCAGGTGATATAAAATATACAATTTCAAAAATATTGCAAAAATGCAAGAAACAAAAACATCATCAATGGGAAAAACTTATAACCGATTTGAAAATTAAAAGTAAAGAAATTTCTAAAAAAATAAATGTTGTTAAAAGTAATAAAATTAGACCTAAACAGATTTTTGATATAATAAATAAAATTAAAAATAAAAATACTGTCATTGCCACCGATGTCGGGCAACATCAAATGTGGGCTGCGCAATGGACAAAATTTGAATTTCCGAGAAAATTTGTATCAAGCGGCGGGCTTGGTACAATGGGGTTCGGTTTAGGCGCTGCAATAGGTGCTTGTATCGGTGATAAAAATAAAACAATTTTAATTACCGGTGACGGCAGTTTCGGTATGAATTTAAATGAACTTGCAACGGCTGTCAGTTACAAAATTCCGGTAATAATAGTTGTTATAAATAACGGTGTTTTGGGTATGGTTCGTCAATGGCAAACGTTGTTTTACGGGAAAAGATATTCAAATACCGTTCTTGCAAGAAAAACGGATTTTGTTAAACTTGCGGATGCTTTCGGGCTTAAAGGGGAACGAGTAACAACTGCAGAACAATTTGAAAATGCTTTAAAAAAAGCATTTAAAACAAATTTTCCTTACATTATTGATACCGTAATTGATATGGATGAATTTGTGCTTCCCATGCTTCCGCCGGGAGGTTCGATAGAAGATATTATTACGGAAAAACAAAAGATTTGAAGTATAGAGGGAAAGAGGTATAGAGGTATAACGACGAAAATTGCCAAAAGGCAATTTTGAGGTTGATGGAAGAATAGAAGTATAGAAGGCTAACGACAATGAAAATAAAATTGTCTTTGCGAACGAATGTAAAACAATCTATGTCGTTAAGTTGTTTGTAGTTTCTATACATCTTTACATCCATACATCCATACATCAGAATTTGCGTAGCAAATTTTTGGGGGTAAAATGAAACGTTTTGTAATTGCCGCTTTAGTAGAAAACAAATACGGTGTTTTAACAAGAGTTGCAGGTCTTTTTATGAGAAGAGGTTTTAATATAGATTCTTTAACCGTAGGTGAAACGGAAAACTCTCAACTTTCAAGAATAACGGTTACGCTTCGCGGAGACGAATATGATAAAGACCAACTTATAAATCAATTAAGAAAATTACAAAATGTTAAAAACGTTAAGCATATTGACGACAAACAAAGTATTGAAAGAGAACTTGTTCTTATAAAAATTAAAAATTCACCGAAAAATCGCAGTGAAATTTTAGCGGTAACCGAAATTTACAGGGCAAAAATAGTTAATTACAGTTTGAAAACAATATGCGTTGCAATGACCGGAAAACCGTCTAAAATAAATGCTTTTATTGAAATTGTTCGTCCGCTCGGTATTGTTGAACTTTGCAGAACAGGTGTTGTTGCACTTGAAAGAAATAAAGCTATTTATGATGTATAATAACGTCAGCTGAAGAGCTGAAAAGCTGAGGAGCTGAGAGTTTAACGACAAACTGTAACGGTAAGGTTATAGGATTATGGGATGAACGATAATTTGTAACAAAACAGTAAAATATATATAAAAGAGGAGAAAAAAATGCAAAACATTTATTATCAAAAAGATTGTAATTTGGCAAAACTTAAAGGAAAAACCGTTGCTATTATCGGTTACGGTTCGCAAGGTCATGCACATGCACTTAATTTAAAAGAATCGGGTATAGATGTTATAGTCGGGCTTTATAAGGGTTCTAAAAGCTGGCAAAAAGCGGAAAAACAAGGTTTAAAAGTTTATACTGCAGATGAAGCTGCAAAAAAAGCAGACGTCATAATGATACTTATTAACGACGAAAAACAGGCAAAATTATATAAAGAAAGTATTGAGCCAAACCTTAAAGAAGGCAAAACAATAGCTTTTGCACACGGTTTTAATATTCATTTCGGTTGTATAAAACCGCCTAAAAACGTTAATGTTATAATGATTGCACCCAAAGGTCCGGGGCATACCGTAAGAAGCGAATATTTGGCAGGTAAAGGTGTTCCGTGTTTGGTTGCTGTTGAACAAAATGCTACGGGTGATGCACTTGAAATTGCACTTGCTTATGCACTCGGTATAGGCGGAGCAAGGGCAGGTGTTATTGAAACAACTTTCCGTATTGAAACCGAAACCGATTTGTTCGGTGAACAGGCAGTTTTATGCGGCGGAGTTTGTGCGTTAATGCAGGCAGGTTTTGAAACTTTGGTAGAAGCAGGTTATGACCCCAGGAATGCTTATTTCGAATGTATTCACGAAATGAAATTGATTGTGGATTTAATATATCAAAGCGGTTTTGAAGGTATGAGATATTCAATTTCAAATACCGCGGAATACGGCGATTACACAACAGGGCCTAAAATAATTACCGAAGAAACCAAAAAGACAATGAAAAAAATTCTTAAAGATATTCAAGACGGAACATTTGCAAAAGCATTTTTACTTGATATGTCGGAAGCCGGCGGACAAGTTCATTTTAATGCAATGAGAAAACTTGCCGCAGAACACCCCAGCGAAAAAGTAGGTAAAGAAATAAGAAAACTTTACAGCTGGAGCGACGAAGATAAATTGATAAACAATTAAAATTCTTTGAATTTTAATTGTTGCTGATAGGATGATAAGCCGAGAAGCTTAAAAGTTATAATGACTCAGCTAAAATTTGCATAGCAAATTTTGGAGGTAAAATGGTTAAAGATAAAATTGTAGAGGGCTCGCATAATGCACCGCACAGAAGCTTATATCATGCTTTGGGAATAACAAAAGAAGAACAGGCAAAACCTTTTATAGGTATTGTAAGTTCTTATAATGAAATTGTTCCCGGACACATGAATATAGATAAAATAGTTGAAGCCGTAAAACTCGGTGTAGCAGCAGCGGGCGGAACACCGATAGTGTTTCCGGCAATTGCCGTTTGTGACGGTATTGCAATGGGACATAATGGTATGAAATACTCCCTTATTACCCGTGATATGATAGCAGATTCTACCGAGGCTATGGTATTGGCACACGGTTTTGACGGGCTTGTTATGGTTCCAAATTGTGATAAAAATGTTCCCGGTTTGCTTATGGCAGCCGCAAGGGTAAATATCCCTGCAATTTTTGTC
The DNA here is from genome assembly GCF_902760015.1 of Candidatus Ruminimicrobium bovinum. NCBI lineage: Bacteria > Pseudomonadati > Elusimicrobiota > Endomicrobiia > Endomicrobiales > Endomicrobiaceae > Candidatus Ruminimicrobium > Candidatus Ruminimicrobium bovinum. Next base: position 4,351 of record NZ_CACWEU010000238.1, on the reverse strand, counting down.
AGCGGCGGTCCGATGCTTGCCGGTAAAGTAAACGGTAAAAAAACAAGTCTTTCCGGAATGTTTGAAGCGGTTGGTGCTTTTAAAGCAGGTAAAATTAGTGAAAAAGAACTTCAAAATTATGAAGAAAAAACTTGTCCGACATGCGGTTCTTGTTCGGGAATGTACACGGCAAATTCAATGAACTGTTTGACCGAAGTTTTAGGTATGGGACTTAAAGGTAACGGAACAATCCCTGCGGTATATTCGGCAAGAATAGAACTTGCAAAACATGCAGGTATGCAGATAATGGAACTTGTTAAGAAAAACATTCGTCCTCGTGATATTATGACAAAATCCGCAATAAAAAATGCTTTAACGGCAGACATGGCACTGGGTTGTTCAACAAACAGTATGTTACATCTTCCCGCAATTGCAAACGAATGCGGAGTGGAATTTAATTTGGATATGGCAAACGAAATAAGTCAAAAAACACCTAACCTTTGTCATTTGGCTCCGGCAGGTCACACATATATGGAAGATTTAAATGAAGCCGGCGGAGTATATGCCGTTTTAAAAGAGTTAACAAAACTTAATTTAATAGATACATCCGTTATGACTTGTACAGGTAAAACATTGGGTGAAAACATTGAAAATGCCGTAAATTCTAACACGGAAATTATAAGAACCGTAAATAATCCTTACAGTAAAACGGGCGGAATTGCTGTTCTTAAAGGAAATCTTGCACCAGACGGTTGTGTAGTTAAAAGAAGTGCGGTAGCACCCGAGATGTTAAAACATGAAGGACCTGCAAAAGTTTATGACAGTGAAGAAGAAGCTATAGCTGCAATTTATGCAGGTAAAATAGTTAAAGGTGATGTTGTGGTTATAAGGTATGAAGGTCCCGCAGGCGGTCCCGGTATGCGTGAAATGTTAAGCCCGACATCCGCAATCGCGGGTATGGGGTTAGACAAAGATGTTGCACTTATCACCGACGGCAGATTTTCCGGTGCTACAAGAGGAGCATCTCTCGGACATGTTTCTCCCGAGGCGGCTTCCGGCGGTTTAATTGCTTATGTTAAAGACGGAGATATTATTTCAATAAATATTCCCGAATATAAAATAGAATTAAAAGTTTCGGATGAAGAAATTAAAAAAAGAAAACAGACAATGCAAATAAAAAAGAAAACGGGTATCGGCGGTTGTTTGGCAAGGTATGCCGCACAGGTAAGTTCTGCAGACAAAGGTGCAATAATAAATAAATTTTTGCGTTAGCAAAAAATTGTTTGAGGACAACTGATTGGCTTTAAACCATAAGATAAAAATTTTGCTTTGCAAATTTTTTTGTTGCAAAAAAAAATTTTTTTTAATATAATAATTAAATTATGAATATAGTAATTATTGTTTGTTTAATTTTAGTTACGATATCCATTGTAGTTGCGACGGTGTTTTTGGTTATAACGCTCGTGCAGCTTTTGCAAACCGTGAAAAAAGCGGATAAAATTTTAAATGAAGTTGATAACGATATTGAAACTGTTAGGTCTTTTTATCAAAGTGTAGTGACCGTCGGGAATTTAATTCCTTCAAAAACTTTGCAGGTATTGTTAAATATTATTCCGAAGTTTAAAGGTTTGGTTTGTAAAAAAAACAAAAATTCGGAGGAAAATAATGGATAACAAAGATTCTTTAGGTTTGTTTTTGGCAGGTGCAATTATAGGTGCTGCAATAGGTATTTTGTTTGCGCCTAAAGCCGGTAAAGAAACAAGAGAAGATTTAAAAGAACTAAGTGACGATATAGCCGAAAAGATAAGAGAAAAAGGTAAAGTTGTTGTAGAAGAAAACAAAGGTAAAGTAGCGGAAGCTGTTCAAAAAATAAAAAATGCCGTAAAGTCCAAAAAAGAAACGACCGAAGAAGTTGAAGATTTGGATGACGAATTGATAGAAGAATAGTTTTGGGTGGTGCTGAGGTAGCTCAGTCGGTAGAGCAAAGGTCTGAAAAACCTTGTGTCGGCAGTTCGATTCTGCCCCTCAGCACCATGTTCTTTATAAAGCCGAGGTGGTGGAATTGGCAGACACGTGAGACTCAAAATCTCAAGTTACTCCGGTGACGTGCGGGTTCAAGTCCCGCCCTCGGCACCAATGACGGTTTATTAATTAGGTTATATGGCTATAAGTTTTAATTTATAAAAAAGCAGAAATTTAAAAAATTTCTGCTTTTTCTTATTGTTGTGCTTTTTGCTCTACAATCTTATATCCCGATAACCTAAATAAATTTGCTTTGTAAAATTCTTAATTGATATAATATATGAATATTTATTTTAAGGAAACAAAATGAACAATATAAGAAATTTTTGCATAATAGCACATATTGACCACGGAAAAAGCACGCTTGCCGACAGACTTTTGGAATATACCGGAACAATTTCAAAAAGAGAAATGAAAGATCAAATTCTCGACGGTATGGAACTTGAAAGAGAAAGAGGTATTACGATAAAAGCCAAAGCCGTCAGAATGCAGTATAAAGATAAAGACGGCAAAGAATATATTTTAAACCTCGTGGATACTCCCGGTCATGTTGATTTTACTTATGAAGTATCCCGTGCACTTGAAGCATGCGAAGGGGCACTGCTTGTTATAGATGCATCGCAAGGTGTTGAAGCGCAAACGCTTGCAAATACAATGCTTGCAAAAAATGCAAACCTCAAAATAATTCCCGTAATAAATAAAATAGATTTGCCTACCGCCGACGTAGATTCTGCTTATGAACAGATGAAGGAAGGTCTTGGAGTTGACGGTGAACCTATACTTGCAAGTGCAAAAGAAGGTATAGGAATAAATGAAATTGTAGATTCCGTTATTGCAAATATACCCGCACCGAAAGGTAAAAAAGAAGAGCCGTTATCGGCATTGATATTTGATTCTTTTTACGATTCTTATAAAGGTGTTGTTATTATTATAAGAGTTTTTGACGGAACAATAAAAAAAGGAATGAAAGTAACTTTTATGGCTTCAGGTGCACAATATGAAGTGCTTGAAGTAGGATATATGAAAATAAAACCGGTTGAATCGGACGGGCTTTCGGCAGGTGAAGTAGGTTTTGTTGTTGCGGGTATAAAAACAATACAGGATGTAAAAATAGGTGATACTATTACCGAAACCGCACGTCCTACAACACATCCGCATGCAGGTTATAAAGAAGTTAATCCTTTTGTGTTTGCAGGGCTTTACCCGTATAGCACATCCGACTACGACAGTTTAAAAGTTGCACTTGAAAAATTACAATTATCCGATGCTTCACTGACATATATTCCGGAAACTTCCGTTGCTTTAGGTTTCGGCTACAGGTGCGGCTTTTTGGGACATTTACATTTGGAAATTGTTCGTGAAAGATTAGAGAGAGAATTCGGACTTAACCTTTTGGTTACCGCACCCAATGTTATATATAAAATAAAAACAAAAAATCAGATGATAACGATAGATAATCCCGCAAAATTTCCCAACAATGCCGAAATTCAGGAAATTTGGGAACCTTATGTTTTGGCAACAATAGTATCCCCGACGGAATATCTCGGTTCTTTGATGGATTTGTGCCAAAAGAAAAGAGGCAAACAGATTGATATGAAATATGTCAATATGAAAATAGCAATATTGAAATATGAAATACCGTTGGCCGAAATTATAGTCGGTTTTTACGATGCATTGAAATCCGTTTCAAAAGGTTATGCCTCATTTGATTATGAACATATAACACCGCAACTCGGTGATTTGGTAAAACTTGAAATACTTGTTAACGGTGAAGTCGTTGATGCGTTTTCGGTTATAGTTCATAAAGATAAAGCACAAACAGCGGCACATTTTTTAACGGAAAAATTAAGAGGAATTATACCGCGCCACATGTTTGAAATACCTATACAGGCAAGAATAAACAATAAAATTATAGCAAGGGAAACAATTTCCGCCATGAGAAAAGATGTTCTTGCAAAATGTTACGGCGGTGATATAACAAGAAAAAGAAAGCTTCTTGAAAAACAAAAAGAAGGAAAAAAGAAAATGAGACAATTCGGTAAAGTTGAACTTCCGCCGGAAGCTTTTGTGGCAGTTTTACAAATAGATAAATAATTAAAATATTAAATACAAAATGATATAATAAAAAGGTTATAAGTAAATATTTGCTTAACAGAGGAATAAAATGAATTTTCAAGAAATTATTATGAAGCTTCATAAATATTGGTCTAAAGAGGGATGTTTAATATGGCAACCTTACGATTTGGAAAAAGGAGCGGGAACTTTTAACCCTGCAACATTTTTAAGATGTTTGGGACCTAACCCGTGGAAAGTTGCTTATGTTGAACCTTCAAGAAGACCTACCGACGGA
>NZ_CACWEU010000237.1:0-5103 GCF_902760015.1 Candidatus Ruminimicrobium bovinum | reverse complement strand
TATTTCTTTCAATAAAAAACTTACTTCTTCATAATAAAAAGCATCATAAGAATAATCTTCTAACCAATCGTCTATTTGCTTTTCTAATATTTTATTCCATATAGTATCTGTTAATATTGAATTTATATCAGCTCCTAAACTTCTTAATTTTTTAAAAGATTCAATATTTCCTTTTTCTACTGCCTTTTTTAGTGCATTATCTTTGTTTGCACCTAAAAACAATAAATTTTTTAATATTTCGTTGTTGTTAGAAAAATTTTCTAACCAAACATTTAACTTTTCTTGTGATATAAATTTTCTGTTTGCACCGGCTTTAATAAAAAAGCAAATATATTTTATTGTCTCGGTATCTATGTATTGTATATCTAATAATTCTCTAAACAAATTATTAAGTTTTTTTTTCAAATAACTCATTTATATTCCATAGTGATTTCCTTAGTTCTTCAAAACACATTAATAATGCTTCTTCACAAACTTCTATTAACGATATTAATTTATAAATCTTTATATTGCATAATTCATTTTTTATTTCTTCTTTAAATTTCTCTTTTCTTGTTAAAATAAAATTATTTATAATTTGTTTAACATATTTATTATTATTCTTATAATAAGGAATGATATTAATTAAACTATCACCGGATTTAACTGAAGATTCTAATTTTTTGATTATATCGTATTTGCTGTCTACAAGATATTCAATATCTTCCGTTTCTTCTATTTCCATAATAACATATCTCCTTTATTGATTTATTTTAATTTTTAAACCAAAAGGTATTTCTTGTAAAGATTTACTTTCGTTTCCTACTACACACCAAAGAACTTTATAATTAGTGCAATTTTCTTTATTAGGGAAATATACATTATTTCCGTCAACAAAAAAAATTAACAAATCAGGTCTGCTAATTTTTTTATATAATTGTGTTTTAAATATTTGAACTTTGCTTGTTTTTCTTATATATTCGAAAAAATCTCTTAGCTTTGTGTTTCCGTAACCATTGAATTTTGGTTCATAATTTTTATAAAGACTATTTTTTTTATAATATAAAATATCTTGTTTTACTTGATCATGGTCCCACTCTATTATTCTCAATTCTATAGGATATTGTTTATATATAGTATATAATTCTCTCCACAATATCTTAAATTGTTTGGAAGAAATATCTCTGCTTGTATCTATAGCTAAACAAACTTTTGCAATTCTTTTAGTAATATTACCCTTTAATAAAAAATCATTTTTTACAAATCTTCTCGATGGTCTTGAATAAGATTTTTTATAATAGTTTTTTATAGAACATTGAATTTGATTTTTTAAAATTATTTTCCAATCAACAGGCTGATTTTTTATTTCATGATTAATATTGTAATTAATATCATTAAAATATTCTTCTATAAAATATTCTTCTATATAATTCGGAACATAATAATTATTTGTTTTTACTTTATTATAAGTATCTGTAAGTATTTTTTTTAAATATGCTTTTATAATAATACTTTTTTCTTTTGTTATTTGTTTAAATTGTTTATTTTCTTCATCTTCAATTTTTCTCCAATAACGATGAGCATCAATTGTTTTCAAATTTTTATCAATATTTTTATTCTGTAATTCTTTATAATAATATTCAGCTGTTTTATTATCAGCAAAATTAAAATCTTTTGGAAGAGAATCAAGTCCAAGTCCATCATTTTTTAAGTTGCTGTTTATAGCTAAATCTGTTGCTATGTTCCACAAATAATTATCTTTTTTCTTATACAAAAAATGTTCGTATATAATATGAAGGAAAATATGTATTAATAATGTTCTTAATTGAGAACCAATTAACTTTTGTTCTTTATTAATAAAGATATTCAAATTAGTAATGTTTTTTAATGACAATCCTGCATTTTCCAAACTATTTGTTTCTATATAATTTATTTCTATATATTTAGTATAAAGATAACTATAAAAAGCAAATTTTGTTCCTCTATTTAAATACGATTCAGGAATATAAGGAAATAAATTTGCTATATTATTATTTGAATTATTGCTCATTATTTATTCCATTTAATATTTTTTTAATATCTTCACATAAATTTTTTTTGTCTTTATATTTTTTATATTCTTCGCTATGTTCTTCTATTTTATTTTCTTCTATAGCTATCTCAATAGTATTACATTCATTCTCTATATCCTCAATTATGTGTTCGAATTTAACATATTCAAAATAATCTATAAAAAAGTTAATTATTTTCTGTCTATCTTGTTTTTCCTTATATAAAAAATTTATAAAATCCATACTCTCACTTTTTGTTCGGAAGATAATTTATAATTTTGACTCTCTATATATCCTTTTAATGATGTTAATGAATATGCATTCTGACTTACAGTCTGATTGTTTAGTTTGTTGTCCCTTAAGTCACTATATCGATCATATTGAGCCGTCAATATATCTTTTCCGTCTATGCCAATATCTGCCCAATCGTTTAAAAATTCTATTGTTGCTTCTTGACCTATTACACCTTTTAATAAATTATCAAGAAAAGTAATTTTTTCATTTTCAATTTTCAATATTTTTGACACTATTTCCCAAGTTCTTGGACTCGGTAAAGACTGACCTATATTTTCATAATTAGGTTTTTCCCAAAAAAACCAGTTATTTTTAGGATTAGAGAGAAAGGCTCTTATTCTTTTATTGAAATTTTTATCATTTGCATAATCCAACCATTCTTTTAACTCCGGTTCTACATCTATCATACATATTCTGTTTATAAATACTGAATCCAATTTCTCAACATTATAACCGCTATTTACATCTGAAGGATTTATAGATACTATTATAACTGTGTCTTGTGGCAACTCTCTTCCCGCAAACTTATTTTCGGTTAATAATTGAAGTATTGCTTGTTGAACATCCAATGGAGCTCTGTTAATTTCTTCCAATACAAAAATTGTTTTAGGTTTATCAGGAAATAATATCGGTTTTGCAAACTTTGATATTTTTTCTCCCTCATTATTTTCTTTAATAGCATTATTTTCTTTTAAATATGGTATTCCCATTAAATCTTCAACTTGAGTTTGTGCTCCGTATAAAGCTTTATAATTCCAACCATTTTCTTCTGCAACCTGTTGAATAGCTTGTGTTTTTCCGATACCTTGATGACCTTTTAAACATAAAACAAATCTTTCTTTTTCAGGAGCATTTAATAGTTTCTTTATAAGTGCTTTAGTATCAGTTATGTTCATATTTTTTCTCCAAATTAATATTTTAATTTAATTGTAATTTCTTCTTAACGGAATTAGCTATTTTAGAGTCTATATCACTTTCTATAGTTTTAACAAGCAAACTTTTTGTTCTAGTTTCAAATTTTTTGGGTTTAAAAAATTTATTAATTAAAGATACTGTATCTGCTCCTTTATTATCACTATAAATCCAATGAACAAACTTTTTCAAAACTTCTTCATTTGTACAAGATATATCTTCTTTATCAGATATATTTTGAATAAGGAAACGACCTATGTTTTCATTTTTATCATCAATATGCAATATCATAAGTGAAAAAAATTCATTTTTATTTTCATTATAAACTTTAGCACCTATTTCCATAAATTTTATAAGAGAATTAAAATTCTCTTGTTCAATAGAATAAGACAAACATTCATTCTTATAATTAGCTATTTGTTTGTTCACTAATATTTTTTCATCAATATTGTCAATGTTTGATATAACTAATGAATAGAATTTAGCTTTATTTTTACTATCCACATTAACATAAGCACCTATTTCTATTAATTCTTTAAAAGAATTAAAATGTTCTTGTTCAATAGAACATTCTAAAATTTCGTTTTTGTAATCATCTATTTGCTTTAATATAAAGATTTTATTTACTTTATTATTTTCAATTGAGAATTTATTTAACCAACTATCTAATACTTTTTCAACTTTTCTGTCTTTATTAAATTTACTATCTTTTCTTATTTCATTAAGATTTGTTCCTTTTTCTTCTATTAATTTTCGAAAAAGACTAAAACTTCCAACTCTCTCATCAAGTTCTATAGTATATTCAAACATAATTTTATAATCTTTAGGTTCTAACAAATTGGAAGTAGTCTCAATATTATTATTCATAAATTTATAATCTCCATCAAAATACATTTTTTCCATATCATCAATAACAGCAATTTTATTTTTTATATTATTTTTATAAAGATCTTCTTTGTCCATTATATATTTAACTATATCAGAATAATACCATTCTGCTGCATAATAACAAAACTCTAATATATTATCTCTTATTTTATCTAATATAGGGAAAAAATTATTGTTATTCATTAATTTATTTTCTGTATCTTCCTTAAAAAATGTATATATATCAGTCAATGCCTTTACAATGTTATAATAATATTCACGATAATACTTAAGTATTACTCCTTTTATATTTGATTCACTAAAAAAATTTCTAATTATATTATCATTATCAACATCATCATTTTTAGCATACATTTTAATTTCTGTGAAAAGTATCGCTAAAATTTCATCTATTATATCTTGTGAATATTGTTCTTTTTCAATTAAATACTTAACAATATTTTTTTCTAATAAATTCAAATTTTTATTATTCTCATTTTTTCTATAAAAATAGTAAAGGTTGTATCTAATAGTTTTTATAATATATTTCGATATTGTGTAACTGATAATATTTTTATGTGCCGAATTAGGATTTATATCATCATCAATTACGAGAGGTCTTATTAATTTCAAATTGCTACTTGCCAACAAAGAACTAATAATTTTTTCTTGCTCTTCTGACTTTAGTTTTTTAATTTCTGTTCTTGCAAGCTCAAAATTTTCTTCCTCTAATAAAACTTTAATACTTTTACTATCCATTTTTTTCTCCTTAAAAATATATTAAATAAAAACGGCTATTATTTTTGAGCCTATCGAAGTAACCCAAATATAATAGCCGTAGTTTGTCACTTAAGACAAACATTAGAAATAAACAATATGGGTAATTAAGCCACATTTTTTATTTCTTTCACGAACTATTTCTGGACTTCGATAGTGCCTCTACTTGTTAGAAGCTCTTCTTACCTTAAGTAAGATTCCAAAAATATTTTATTAAGTTAAT
>NZ_CACWEU010000236.1:0-4225 GCF_902760015.1 Candidatus Ruminimicrobium bovinum | reverse complement strand
GGGAGACAATGTAGAGATGGATGTGGAATTGATAATGCCGGTAGCAATGGATGAACAATTAAGGTTTGCAATAAGAGAAGGCGGAAGGACAGTAGGTTCCGGCGTTGTTACAAAAATTGTTGAATAAAAAATTGCCGAAGGCAATTTAGCTTATAAGCTGAAAAGCTGAAGGGCTGAGAGGTTTTAGGAAGAAAACATAGTAATAGATTTTTCGCAAAGCGAAAAAAATACCGAAAGCTTATCAGCTGTCAACTGAGAATACGAAGTATTCGGCTCAGTTTCTCAGCAAAAATCGCAGAGCGATTTTTATTATTAGGAGTAGAAAATGGGTGACAGAGTAATTATTACGATGGCTTGTACCGAATGCAAAAATAGGAATTATTATTTTGCAAGAGGTAAAAAACAAGAAGGAAAGTTAGAAATTAAAAAATTTTGTAGAACTTGCGGTAAACACAGTTTGCATAAAGAAACAAAATAGTTTACTAACCTTTGGGGGCATAGGCTAACGGTAAACTTCCGGTCTCCAAAACCGGCTTTGGTGGTTCAAATCCATCTGCCCCCGCTTGTTTTAACGGATGGAATAATTTTTAGAGGGTGAAATATGTCTTTTTTTAGCAATGCAATTCAATTTTTCAAAGAAGCTTATTGGGAATTGACGAAGGTTACATGGCTTGGAAAAAAGGAAGTAGTTGCAACAACTGCCGTTGTTATAGTATTTGTTATAATACTTGCTTTATTCGTAAGTTTTATTGATATGATACTTTCTACAATTCTCGGTATAATATTAAAATTGGGGTAAAAAATGGCTAATCAATGGTATGTTGTTCATACTTATTCCGGACACGAGGATAAGGTTAAACATAGTATAGAAAAAACTGTTGAAAATTTGGGAATTAAGAATTTAATTTCTCAGGTTTTGGTTCCTACCGAAGAAGTTGTTTCGGTAAAGAATAATAAAAAACAGATAAGAAAGAAAAAGTTTTATCCCGGTTATGTTTTTATAGAAATGACAATAAACAATGAAACTTATTGGCTTATAAGAAATACTGCGGGTGTTACCGGCTTTTTGGGCGGTGTAAAACCTGTTCCGATGGGTGAAGATGAAGTTGCTAATTTGATAAGCACAATAGTTAATCCGGAAAGTGCAAAACCAAGACCTGCTGTTATGTTTAAGAAGGAAGAAAGTGTTAGAATTTCAGAAGGTCCGTTTAAACATTTTATCGGTGTTGTTGAAGATATAAATCAGGCAAAAGGTAAGTTGAAAGTTATGATAACAATTTTCGGCAGACCTATCCCTGTAGAGTTGGATTTCTTACAAGTTGAAAAAATAAACTAGCTGTATGTTACGGCAGCAATAGTTAATAAATATAATTAAGTTACGGTTTATCCCGCTCAGATAAGACCGTAAGTGTAGTTAAGGAGATATTAAAATGCCACCAAAGAAAGTTAAAACACAAATTAAATTACAAATACCTGCGGGAGCAGCAAATCCTGCACCACCGGTTGGACCTGCATTAGGACAACAGGGTGTAAATATAATGGACTTTTGTAAACAGTTCAATGAAAGAACCAAAAAAATGGAAAAAGGTATGGCAACACCTGTTGTTATAACCGTTTATGAAGACAGATCATTTACATTTATAACAAAAATGCCGCCTGTTCCTGCTTTAATTAAAAAAGCTGCCGGAATTGCAAAAGCTTCCGGTGTTCCTAATAAAAATAAAGTAGGTTCAATTACAAAAGCACAAGTTGAAGAAATTGCAAAACAAAAAATGCCCGACTTAAATGCAATTGATATGGACGGTGCAAAAATGATGGTTGAAGGCACTGCAAGAAGTATGGGTGTTGAAGTAAAAAAATAATTTTTGCAAAGCAAAAATTATTTTGGTTTAGAGTTGAGAGTTTAGAGCTGAGGAAACGAAGTTCCCGGCTCAGCCAAGAAGAACGAAGTTTTTCTGTCTCAGCTTCTAAGCAAAAAAATCGCGAAGCGATTTTTAATATTAAGTGGGAGTTGCTGTTAAAGCAACAATTGAACCACGGGAGAAATAAAATGTCAAAAAGATTAAACGAAGTATCAAAATTGGTGGATTCAAGCAAACTTTATTCAATTAAAGAAGCTGCAAGTTTAATAAAACAAACTGCAAAAGCTAAATTTGATGAATCGGTTGAAGTTCATGTTCGTTTAGGTATCGACCCTAAAAAAAGTGATCAAATTGTTAGAGGAACGGTATCTTTACCTAACGGTATCGGTAAAACAAGAAAAGTTGTTGTTATAGCCAAAGGCGAAAAACAAGCAGAAGCACAAAAAGCAGGTGCCGATGAAAGCGGTTCTGTTGATATAATTGAAAAAATATCAAAGGGCTGGCTTGATTTTGATGTTTTGGTTGCAACACCTGATTGTATGAAAGATTTAAGTAAAGTTGCAAAAATATTGGGGCCTAAAGGTTTAATGCCCAACCCGAAATCCGGAACGGTTACATTTGAAGTAGGTCAAACGGTTACCGAATTAAAAAAAGGAAGAGTAGAATATAAAAACGATTCTTTCGGAATAATTCATTGTGCGGTAGGTAAAGTTTCTTTTGACGAAACAAAAATAGCCGAAAATATAAAAGCTCTTCTTGAAGCAATTCAAAAAGCAAAACCTTCTGTTTCGAAAGGACAGTATATAAAAAGTATTTCCGTGTCTTCTACAATGGGCCCCGGAATTTATATAGACAATAACCAAAAATTCTAAAAATTTGCTTTGCAAATTTTAGCTTATAAGCTGAAGACTGAAAAGCTGAAGAGTTTGTTGTAAAAATTGCGAAGCAATTTTTGATAAATAAAAGATTTTTCGTAAAGCGAAAAATACATTAAACTTATCAGCTGCTCAGCTAAGAAAAACGAAGTTTTTCATCCTCAGCTTATCAGCATTAGTTGATAATTGAAACAAGAAGAAATAAACTTCTTCTTGTTTTTACAGTTTTAATAGAATAAGAGATAGTTATGAAAAATTTAAAAAAAGATTTATTATCAATTTATGATTTATCGGTGGAACAGATATGGGGTTTGGTTTCTTCCGCAAGAAAATTAAAGAAATCAAAATATTCCGATAAATTAAAAAATAAAACAATAGGGCTTATTTTTGAAAAACCGTCAACAAGAACTATGGTTTCTTTTGAAACTGCAATGGTTCAGTCAGGCGGTGTTCCTTTGGTTTTGGATACACAAAAGTTACAAACCAAAAGGGGCGAATCGATTTACGATACATCAAAAGTTTTATCAAGATATTTGAATGCTTTGGTTATAAGGGCATTTAAGCATGAATTTGTTGCCGAATTTGCAAAGTATTGCTCAATACCTGTTATAAATGCTTTGACCGATTTTGAGCATCCTTGTCAAATTTTAGCCGATTTAATGACGATAATCGAGAAGTTTAATATTAAGTCGGTAAAAGAATTGAAAAAACTAAAAATAGTGTTTGCAGGTGACTCAAATAATGTTTTTAATTCTTGGCTTGCAATTTCTGCCGTGCTCGGGTTAAATTTTGTACAGCTCGGGCCTAAAAAATATTTTCCTAAAAAGGATTTATTACAAAAAGCATCAGAATATGCAAAAAAAACAAAAGCACAAATATTAATTTCAAATGATATTAATGATGTTAAAGGTGCAAATGTTATTTATACGGATGTTTGGACATCAATGGGTAACGAAAAAGAAGCTGATGTTCGTAAAAAAGAATTTAAACCGTATCAGGTTAATGTTGATATGTTAAAAAAAGCAAATAAAAATTGTATTGTTTTACATTGTTTGCCTGCAGTCAGAGGGCAAGAAATAACCGAAGAGGTTATGGCTTTGCAGGAAAAAAATATTTTTGACCAGGCAGAAAACAGGTTACATATACAAAAAGCAATAATGTTTGCTTTGATAAAATAAAATTTATATAATTAAACAAATTGCTATGCAATTTGTTGAGGTAAAGAAGTATAGAGGTATAGAGGGATAACAACGAAACGGCAATGACAAATAATAAAGAGGTCATAGCAAACACTCTTATCTGTCATTTCGAACGAAACGAAGTGAAGAGAGAAATTTTGTAGTTAATTCGTTTCCATTCATCCATACTTCTATACATCAAAAATTGTCTTCGACAATTTTTATGGAGAGGTCGCATAGTTGGTCTAGTGCGCCGGTTTGCTAAACCGGTGTACAGGTGAAAGCCTGTACCGAGGGTTCGAATCCCTCC
>NZ_CACWEU010000235.1:0-4608 GCF_902760015.1 Candidatus Ruminimicrobium bovinum | reverse complement strand
AGAATATTAAATCTTTTATTAGAATTTATAATTTTAAAAGGTGTGCCAAATAAAGAATTTATATTTTTCTTTGTTTCACATGAAACAATATAATTTAGGAATTATTATGCATTATGTTAAAGTAAAAACTATCCTTTCTGCAAAAAATGGAATGAAGCTTTATAGAGGTTGTTCTCATGGTTGTATATATTGCGATTCAAGAAGTAATTGTTATAATATGCAACATAAATTTGAAGATATAGAAATAAAAGAAAATGCAATAGAGTTATTAGAAAATGCTCTTAAAAGTAAAAGGAAAAAATGTATGATAGGTATGGGCTCAATGACAGATCCTTATATACCATTGGAAAGCGATATACAAAATACAAGAAAATCTTTAGAATTGATATATAAATATGATTGTGGAGCTACACTTATTACCAAATCTGTAAATGTTTTAAGAGATTTAGATATTTTAAAAGCAATAAATAGTAAAATAAAATGTGTTATTCAAATGACATTAACAACTGCAGATGAAAAACTTTGTAAAATAATAGAACCTAATGTAAGCAGTACTAAAGAAAGGTTTGAAACTTTAAAAATACTTAATCAAAACAGTATTCCCACTATTGTTTGGCTTACACCTATATTGCCATTTATAAACGATACTGAAGAAAATCTAATAGGTATATTGAATTATTGTATTAAAGCAAAAGTTTATGGAATAATATGTTTTAGTATGGGAGTAACTTTAAGAGAAGGAAACAGAGAGTATTTTTACAATAGATTAGATAAGTTTTTCCCCTCAATTAAAGAAAAATATATAAAAGAATATGGAAATAATTATATATTAAACAGCCCCAATAACAAATATTTAATGAATTTATTCTATAAAATCTGTGAACAAAATCATATAATTTGTGATAATAGCAAAATTTTTGAATACCTTAATGCTTTCGAAAGTAAAGAAATAAAAGAAGAACAGCAATTAGAATTGTTTTAAAGTAAATATATTAAGATGTTTCATGTGAAACAATTGTTAAAAAAAAGAATATGTATGAGTGAAAAACAAAATAATAAACAAATTAATAATTTTACAATAAAGAGGCTATTGATAATATAAAAGATAAAAAGAAATACGATATATATAATTCTTTATGGAAAGATAATAAGTTTTTTCATCGTTGTTTTTATAGAATGTTTCTGAAAAACACTGAATTTAAATTTAAAATATATAAAAGAGAAATAGAAAACAACAGTAAAATTTACAGATGTTTTGTTTGAGTTTCAAAATGCCGTAATCACAAAGTAGTGTTGATGTTGGACTTTTGGAAGAAATTGAGAAAGAAAATAAAAAAGTGATTTTTTTAGAATCAAAGTTCTTTAAATATTTTAGAGATATAACAGAAAAAACAAATTGATATACCAAAGGGATATTTTACTAATGATATGGGTAAGCAAATATATAGAAATAAAATGTCCTATTTGATAATTCGGAAATGTTATTAGATGAAAACAAACATTGTATGATTTCCCAAAAAAGAATGTTGTTATCTTGAATGAATAAAACAAATGATTTCTTATTATATAGGAATAAATAAGCTATTAAACTCTAAAGAATAAGTAAATTCTAAAAAATGTTCAAGTGGAAGATGTTAATTATAAAAAATTACAAAAAGTATATGATTGTTTATCTGATAATACTAAAAATGATTATAAAAACAAATTAAAAGAATTGTTAGGTAAAGAGAGTCTTGAAATATATTTAGGGGAAATATTAGTTGATAAAATCATTGGGGATTTTGAATTGGAAAGTGGCGGAGATAGTTGCTTTGAAGATATATTAAAAATATAAAATTTTAGCTCAAATATTAAATAAAAGTATAAAAATGATAAGGATAGTGAAGAAAAGTATAAAGATTTGTATTATGTTTTGAATGGTAGAATAGTGGTATTAGAAGCTCTCACATATTCTTTATTTAAAGATAAAAAGAGTAAGAAGTATATATCGGATGTTATAAAACAATATTATAAACTTGAATAGTTGTTTTGTTTCATATGAAACAGTAAATCACAATGTGTAATTGATTATTAAATAACAATGAATAGTTATAATTTATAAATATATTGTCTTTTATGTGTACCTATAAGAATATTCTTAAAGTTTTATGATAGATTCTGTTGCTAAATGGTATTAAATAATATATAATTGTTTCACATGAAACAAAGAATGTGGATTTTATTTGAATGATTTGTAATAAGGAAAATAACTAAAGATGAAGATTTAGCAGATTGTAGATAGTATGATAATAGTAATTTGTAGTTAAAAGTTTTAAGGTTGAATAGCCTTTTTTTTGTATGAATTATAGAAAAATTTATATCTTTATGCTATTATTTATGATAATAAAAACAATTATTTAGGAGATAATACAAATGGTTGATTACGGATTAAAGAATAGAGTGGTTATAATTACCGGTGCAAATAATCCGCAAGGAATTGGAGCAACAACAGCACTTGCTTTTGCTCGTGAAGAAGCAAAAATAGTTTTAGTATATAAAAGAATATTTAGACAATTTGATAAAAATAAGACAGATAACAATGGTGCAGACAGATATTTTAAGGCTAATGCAGAAAATGCAGATATTGTAGAGAGTAAACTAAAAGAAATGAAAGCTGATTATCTTGTTTTAGAAAGTGATATTTCTAATGAAGAAGATGTATCAAAAATCTATTCTAAAGTTATGGAACAATACGGAAAGATTGATGTTTTGGTTAATAATGCAGCAGACTGTGATATGGACGGGTTTGATACAATAGAAAAGATTACCCAAAAAGTGGTGGATGATACTTTTGCGGTTAATGTTCGGGGAAGTATTTTGATGATAAAAGAGTTTATTAAGTATCGCAATAATTATGGTAGGATTATAAATATTTCTACTGATTCGGCACAAATTTTTGCAGGTCAAATCACTTATGGAGCAAGTAAATCGGCATTGGAAGCACTTACTCGTAGCATTGCTCTTGAAGTGGGGAAATACGGATTTACGGTAAACTGTGTAGCTCCCGGACCTACTCAAACCGGGTGGATTGATGAAGAACTTGAAAAAACAGTTGTTCCGTTAATTCCTATAGGGAAACTAATTCTTCCGCAAGATATTGCCGAAACAATTTTGTTTTTGGCAAGTGAACAGGCAAAAATGATTACCGGACAAGTGATAAAAGTTTCCGGTGGTCATGCTATATGATTTTTTAAGTTAGCAAATAGAAAGACTGAAATATAAAATTTTATTATTATAATTATATATATCTTAAAAAGTTGAAAATAATATAGATAATAATATATAATTGTTTCATGTGAAACAAATTAAGAATTGGAGCTGTTGTGGATTTTTTACTTGTATTTATTGTAGGATGTCTTATAAGTGTTTTTGGGTTTGCTTTTATATATGCTGTATCTCCAAAACAGTTAAAAATACAAATTGTTAACAATCAACCAATAGTAACAATATATACAAGTTGTTTTTTCTTGCCGTTTACAACAAAAATAAGAAAGTATAAAGATTTGCAAGAAGCATATATTAAAAATAGGATAGAAAATGGTAAAAAATCTTATTATACTGTTTATAATTTAGTGTTAAGATTTTTAAAAGAAACAATAGTATTATTTAAAGGAAATGAAGATAAAAAAGAATTGTTGAAATATTGTAAAAAAATTAATCAGACTATAACTTCTTTTAAAGATTGTTTTATTAGTGAACCTACAATTATAAGTAAAAAAACAGCAGTATCAATTGTATTGCTTTTATCTCCTCTATTAATATTTATTCCTCCAAAGCATAGTAGAAATAGTTATATAACTGATATTAGCAACAATTTTTATATATATTTAGTAGCAACCGGTATACTTATAACATTTATGGTTTTAAGTATAATAATAAATCTTTTTATAAATGCAAAAAATAAAAATGATATTTCAGAGTATAAAAACTATAAAGACTATAACATAAAAGAAAATACGGATATAGATGCTGAAGCTAAAAGAATAAATGATTTTATAATAAAATAAATATATGATTTGTTTCATGTGAAACAACATTACAATTGAAGAAAAATAAAGAAGTAGAGAGAAGATAAAAGAAATGGTAGAAGATTTAAAAGTTGGAAGATTAATAATGCTGGATGTTAATAGAAGTATAAATGTATAGAATGGAATTAATATTTGAATTTTTTAAGCAATAAGAAATAAAAATTTTAACGGTAATTATTATATATTATCTATACATTCTTACTAATCATTTATCGTTGTTGTTAATTATAAATAATATAGTGTAGTTAATAGGAGAATTACTATGAGCAAAGTAATTACTATCGCAAATCAGAAAGGTGGGGTAGGAAAAACTACAACCGCCATAAATCTTGCAGCAAGTTTGGCACATTTAGGACAGGAATGTTTATTGATAGATATGGATCCTCAAGGAAACACTACCAGTGGTTTAGGAATAGATTTATCCGGTATTAATAAAACTATTTATAATGTTCTTATTGATGATGTTGCATTGGGAGATATATTAAGAAGTACAGAGATGGATTGGTTAGATGTGGCTCCTGCAAATATGGATTTAAGCGGT
>NZ_CACWEU010000234.1:0-2573 GCF_902760015.1 Candidatus Ruminimicrobium bovinum | reverse complement strand
TAAATCTTGTATTCTACAATTTTTACAAGGGAGTTTTATCTTTAATTTTTCATAATCAACATTACTCTCGTCAGATTTAGAGCAACCTACAACTGTTATCCCCAAAAAAATAAACAACATTAATAAACATATACTAAAAATATTTTTTTTCATAATTAAACCTCTTTACTAAAAAAACTTTTAAACAATTTAGTTTAAAAGTTTTAAAAGTAAAATAAATATATCACATATCTTCTACATATTCTAAAATATCACCCGGTTGACAATTCAATTCCTTACAAATTGAATTTAATGTAGAAAATCTTATTGCTTTAACTTTCCCATTTTTAATGTTAGATAAATTTGCATTAGTTATTCCAATTTTATCAGCCAAATCTTGCAATGATACTCTTTCTCGTGCCATTATCATATCTAATCTCAATATAATCATATACATCACCTTATAATGTATTATCGTATTCTTCTTGAAGATAACATCCATAATAGAAGACTTTACTTAAAATGAATAACAAGATAGTTGTTAATAATAATAATATGTTTTCAAACGAGAAATATATCGTCGATTTTAAAAAAATTGAAAAATATAAAAAGGGCTTTATAATGGGAACAAATCCATACGCAATCATAATACAAATACTTGACTGCTTAATATTTTTAACATTTGTTATTGAAAATGGTGTGTTTGTTTTAGCAGTTTCAAAATAAACTCTCATAAACTTAATTAATGAAATCGATGTAAAAACAAAAACAATGATTGAAAATAATAATTCTATTAATAATATCGTTTTATAATCTTTAATAATAATGTTTTGATCCATTATTAAATTCTTACTAATTTCAGTTGAATTATGTCCGTGTTCTGTAGACAAAAGCCATTGATCTTGTTTAGAGTTTACTTGAATCCTATCAGAATTCAATAATCTAACATTGTTATACGCTGCTGAAAAAAATATTATCAATACTACGATTTGTATAACACACAGCATAAAAAAGAAAACTTTTAAACTATTTCTTATTTTATTCATGACATCTTGACCTCCTTATTTATTTCTATTATATCACCTCCTTTATTGTATGTCAATATATTTTTATTGTTATACAATGTTTTTTTATTGTTTATCAATACGCTACTGTTTTAATGTGTTTTTAAACCAAAGATCCACCTCATCATAATCTATCCCCTTCTCTGGTGTCCACTCTACTTTTGATTTATATTTACCTCTATCATATAAAATAAATGTTGGTGTATATTTGATTTTATATTTTTTATTTATCTTTTTCCATTCCTTTTCGTCTTGCCTTTGTTTTTGAATATTCAAATACCAGACTTTATCATAACCATTATATTTTTTTATAATGTCTAATAAATCATCGTCAAAATTATTGCAATCTGGACAATCTGGTCTTCCTACATAAAGAATCATTGTATCTTTATTATCTATACTATTCTGAAAATTATCGTATGTAATAGAATTTAAATAATTATAAATTTGTGGTAGTTTGATTGTCTTTTCATCCTTAAAATATAATACGGCGCATACAATTAACATCACACCTATCACACCAAAAATTACTATTTTATATATTTTATTTGTTTGTTTCATATATTACCTCTTTCTATAATATTCATCATATATCTCTTCTATACCATCAAAAGTATCTTCAGATTCCCATCTTTTTACTATCTCTCCTTTGCTAATTACCAATATAGTTGGAGTGGCATAAAGATTATATTTTCTTAGATACTTTTTTAATTTATTATGTTCTGAATCAATATAATATATATTCATTTTAGTACCTTTTACTAACGGAAAAAATACTTTTGACAACTTCCTACATGTTTGGCATCTTTCATTTGCATAATAAATAATAATATTTTCTTGTTTAGCAATTTTTTCTATATTGTAATTTGTAAGTTTAGTAAAAGGAACCTTTTCAGTAAAAATAACTCCCTGTTCAATCAGTATTAAAACAATAACAGACACTAAGACGCATAAACAAAATATACCCCATGCTTTTTTAGATTTATACACTAAATTCATTTATTGTCCACCTTCAATTAATGAAATATATGCTTGTTCAATATTTTTATACTTATCATCATACAATAATTGCTCTTTACTACCATTAAAAACAACCTCACCTTTATTCATTAGCACTAAATAAACATCTTGTGAAGGTATATTGATACTATCTAAAATGGCAAGTTGATGAGTAGAAATTATATATGTACGTTTTTTAAAAGTATCTTTAATATATTTTTTTAAATTATAAATAGCTATTGGATCAAGTCCAGAAAAAGGTTCATCTAATATGCAAAATGGCGTATTAGGAAAAAAAGCAGCTATATGAGAAACCTTTTTCTTCATTCCATTAGATAGTGTTGATATAAAATTATTTAGTTTTTCTTCCAAATCAAAAATCTTAATTAATTCAAATATATTAGATTCTTCATTTATACAATATGCTTTTTTAACAAATTCAAAATACTCTAATATAGTCAAATCCTCAAATAAATAATATAATTCTGGAGAATATGTAAAATATTTATGTAATGATTTGTCACTTACATT
>NZ_CACWEU010000233.1:0-5625 GCF_902760015.1 Candidatus Ruminimicrobium bovinum | reverse complement strand
TTCCTTTTTTAGTTGATATTTTTAATTTAAAACACCTTCCGGAAAGTTTTCAGAAAGAAATATTAAAAGAAAATATTGTGATTTACGGAAAGAAATAATAACGACAATTGATGGCTGAAAAGCTTAAAACTGCAATGTATAATGTAAAATGTATAAACTACAGCTTAGAGCTGAGCCAAACACTAAAGTGTTTTCAGTTGAGAGCTGAGATTTTAACGACAACTACAAACAGCAATATAGAATGTAGAATTATTTTAGATACAAAAATTTTTTTAAAAGAAAAATACAAAAATAAGGAAACGAATAAATATTATTGGAATAACCTATATTGCCATTAATAAATTTTATTCCCCATTGTATATCCGGATAAACTTTACTTTTTATAAGTGTAGATAAGGATTTTGATTTACCATTAGATGCTTTAACTTCTACAGGTACAAGATTTGATGTGGTTCTAACAAAAAAATCTTGTTCCAAACGAGAATCATCTCTTTTATAATAATACAAATCATAACTTTGTTTTGATAAACAATTTGCAGCTATATTTTCATACAAAGCACCTTTATAGGTTCCAAGATTTTTGTTTACTCTTAAATCTTGCTGAGATTCTTCATCAAGACAAGCAATTAATAAGCCCATATCAGCAAAATATAATTTATATTTATCTATATCAATGTTTCCTTTGAGTGGAAGTTCCGGGAAATTTAAACAGTAACATGGAATAACAATACCTGCATCTATAATCCATTCTATACATCCTCTGTAATCTTTAAATTTCGCTCCGGAAGATACTTTTGAAATTTGAAATTTCTTATTCTCTTTTGCCAATTGAACAGGTATATGATTAAATACATTTAATATTCTGGTTTGATCTATTCCTACAGCATATTTTCTTATATCTTCTTTATAATCTTGAATTAATTGTTTTTGTAAATTAAGAGTATTCTCAAAAGTTTCTTTTTCAATAAAATTTTTAACTACTGCAGGCATTCCGCCTAAAATACAAAAATCATAAAACAAAGAGTTATATAAATTCAATTCCAAATTATTAAAAGGAACTAAATTTATCATTTTATCTAAGATTTCATTTATAAATTTGTCGTCATAACCTTTTGCCCATAAAAATTCTTCAAAATCCATAGAGCTCATAACAAAATCCTGTTTATATCCGACACTAACACTTTCAATTCTGTTATAATTTATTCCCAATAAAGAGCCGGAACATATAACATCAAATCTGTCATCTTGTTTAAAAAATTTAAGAGATGTTGCTATCTCGGGAAATTCTTGAATTTCATCAAAAAAAATAAGAGTTTTATGTTCTTCAAACTTTTTATTTTGAGCTAATCTTGAAATGTTTTTTATTATATCCTTAGCACCATATCCATCTTCTACAATTTTTTTATATTTAGGTTCTTCGACAAAATTTATTTCTATTATATTTTTATAATTTTTCTTAGCAAAGTTTTTTATAGATTCTGTTTTGCCTACTTGTCTTGCACCTTTTACTATTAAAGGATTTTTGTCTTTATTGTTTTTCCACTCTTCTAATAAACTATCAATTTTTCTTTTTAAATATGCCATAATACCTCATTTTTATAAAAAATATTCTAAAAGCACTAAAAAATGAGCGAATACTTTATAGTATATTACTAAAAAACGAGCGAATAAACAAGTGTTTATTACTAAAAAATGAGCGAATAAATAGATTTGGTTCGGAACAAAAAAATGTATAGACTACAGCTTAGAGCTGAGCCAAACACTAAAGTGTTTTCAGTTGAGAGCTGAGATTTTAACGACAAACGACAAAACGGCATACACAAATTTTTGTCAAATTTAATAATTGATTTTTATTCCGTCCATAACTTCAAGAGCGGCTATTCTTTTTTCTATCGGAGGATGTGTTGATGTTATATCCGAAAGAAAACCGAAAAGCGAAGGTTCGTTTGATAAAGGGTTTTCTATACACATAGGCGACATAATTTCTTTTCCCTGAAAACTTCTGATTGCGGAATGACCGCTTATTTTTTGCAGTGCCGATATTAAACCTTGAGGGTTTCTTGTTATAAGTGCCGCTTTTGCATCGGCTTGATATTCCCTTCTTCTTGAAACGGCAAGCCGAATTAACGGTGCAACAATTATACCATAAACATATAAAACGATACCTATTACAAATAAAATTCCTGCACCTTTACCTGCACTTTTATTTCTTCTGTTACCGTTGCCGCCCATACCTATTCCCATTCTTAAAATAAAACTGCCTGCAAAGGTAAAAAAGCCGATAAGCAAAATTATTATCATCATAAGACGGGTATCTCTGTTATTTATATGTGCCATTTCATGTGCTATTACACCTTCAAGTTCGGATTTTTCCAGTTTTTCAATAATTCCGGTAGTTAATACAATATGTGCATTTTTAGGATCCCGCCCTGTAGCAAAAGCATTTAAACTGTTGTCATACATAATATGAACCTGCGGCATAGGAAGACCTGCGGTTATTGCAATATTTTCCACAAGCCGTATAATTTCTTTATCTTGAACTGCGTCGGCAGGCCTTGCATTTGCAAAAGACATTATAAAATTCTGCCCGGAATAAAAAGAGATAAGTGTCCACACAATAGAAAAAAGAAAAATAATAAGTACTAACGGATAATAAGAATAATGAATATCTTTAAATATTACAAACGGAGCTAAATTAGGATAGGTATAATGTGAAGAAATAACTGCTATTATAAAAAATGAAAAATAAAGCATAGCAATAAGACTTATCGGAAAAAGACAAACCAATAATATTGTTTTTCTTCTGTTATCATCTATAAAATCGTAAGTTGTTATCATTTTTTAAAAAGATACTTTTACCGGATTTTTTGCAGCTTCTTTTTCGGCTTCGTCAAGTTTAAAAAATTCGTTCTTTTCAAAATTAAAAATGTTTGCAATTATGTTGCTGGGGAACATTTCTCTTTTTGTATTGAAAGCCAAAACATTGTTGTTGTAAAACCTTCTTGATGCTTGAATTTTATTTTCGGTATCAACAAGTTCCCTTTGCAATTCAAGGAAGTTTGCATTTGCTTTTAAATCGGGATAATTTTCGCTTAATGCAAATAAGGACTTTAATGTTCCGCTTAAAATATTTTCATTTTTTGACTGTTCAGCAATTGATTTGTTACCGGATTTCATTGCAATATTTCTTGCATTGATAACGGCTTCCAATGTAGTTTTTTCATGTGCGGCATAACCTTTTACGGTTTCAACCAAATTAGGAATTAAGTCATATCTTCTTTTTAACAAAACTTCTATATCGCTCCAAGCTTCCTTTACTCTGTTTCTTAACAAAACAAAACGGTTATAGGTCATCCAAACAAATATAGCTAAAATTACACAGCAAACAATTATTGCGGCAAGTATAATCAACAATACTGTTACCATAACATCCTCCAAAATTTATTTTTATTTACAAAATTCTTTTATTTCATTTTCAAGAATTTTAAATACTTTTGCCAAAAGATACCCGTCGCCTGCAGCATGGTTTAACCTAACCGTTACAGGCATAACAAGTTTACCGTTTTCAAGTCTATATCTGCCCCAGTTAATTATCGGCATAAAAAATAAATATCCGTCGGGAAGTTCAACGTTTAATGAATCGTAAGAAAGCCAAGATACATAAGAAGCATCAAACCAATTAGGATGGTTTGCATTGTCAAGCCCGTATTTATGGCTTTTTTTACCTTTTTCAACATCTTCGACGGCATTTTTGTAGAAAGTGTTATAATCAGGGTCATATTCGGTATAAACGGGTGTGCAGGTTTCTGTATCTTCGTGAAAAATATATTGAGTAGGGTTTATTTTATCATAAACAATTAATTGTTTTGTTTGATAAAGCCAACTCATACGATAATCTGCTCTGGAATTTAAAGTTTTTGATAACAGATACAAAAAATTGATATAAAATTTAGTGTTTGTTTTTTTAGAAAAATCATAAAGTGCTTGAACATCAATTCGTGCAGTCATAGATATCGAACATTTGAACTGAGCAAAATGTTCAAAAATATCTTTTCTGTAAAATTTGTTAATATCAATAATTTTGTAGCTTGAATTCGACATTATTTCTCCTTAAAAATCGCAAAGCAATTTTGAGGTATTGATGTATGGACGTATGGACTAAAATCGCTCTGCGATTTTGATGAATGGATGTTTAGATGTATACAACTATTCTTATATACTTCCATACCTCAAAATTTGATTCCGCAAATTTTCTATCCTTCTATACTTCTTTACCTCTATACTTCAACAAATTGCAAAGCAATTTGTTCTATTTCGCTTGTTCGTATTTCAATGTTACCGTTGTAATATCGGTTACCGATGACGGACCGAAAAATTGAATAGGTCCTGGGAATATATATCTGTCGTTAATGGCCCAATCATTTCTTACTTTTGCAAAAGCTTTAAACGGTTTACCGTTAAGTTTTACAAGTGCTTTTTGAATTACAGGTTTATCTTTACCTTTTCTTTTTTCAATGTTCATCATCATTGTTAAAGGTATTCCACCGCATTTCCAATCGGTAGATTTTTTTGAAAGATTTTTAACAGATGACAAATAACCTGATAAATTATTCAATACAAGTGCTGCAGCATTATAGCCCAAAGCATAAGTATAATTTGCATCAAAGTTTGACGGAACTCCGCATCTGCCTTCATAACCGAAGAAATGGTTTATCGTTGAGAATTTACCGTTATATTTTCCTGCTTTTTTCAATTCTTTTAATTTTTTTGAAACCATTTCAATAAGTAATTTCTCGGTTTCAATTAACGAAACCTGAACATTACCGTGAGGATCTCTGTCAAGCATTAATTGAGCTGCTATTGATACGGGTAACGATTCCATAAGTGCGGCTAAATTTTTAGGAAGTTTAGATATTATAAATTTTGCTTTTTCAATAGCCGTTTGGAATGAATTTATTTCTTTTTCATTATCGGCAATAACATCATTCAAATTTGCTATAAGTGTTTTCATTTCCGGTATAAATTCAATTAATCCTTCCGGAACCAAAACTACTCCGTAATTTTTACCGAGTTTTGCTCTTTTAACAACTAAGTCGGCTAAATTATCTACTATTTGTTTTAATGTCATTTTCTTGGCTAAAATTTCTTCGCCGATTAAAACAACATTCGGCTGAACTTTAAAACCTACTTCCAAAGTGATGTGGGATGCACTTCTTCCCATAAGCCGTATAAAGTGCCAATACTTTCTTGCCGAATTTACATCTCTGCATATATTTCCGACGAGTTCCGCATAAATTTTTGTTGCCGTATCAAAACCGAAAGAAGCTTCAATATGTTCGTTTTTTAAATCGCCGTCGATTGTTTTAGGAACACCGATAACACTTACATTGGTGTTTTCTTTTTTTAAATATTCCGCCAAAAGTGCGGCATTTGTATTTGAATCATCTCCGCCGATAAAAACAAGTGCATCCATTTTGTTTTTCAAAATGGTTTGTTTTGCCTGTGCAAATTGTTCCGGTGTTTCTATTTTTGTTCTTCCGGACTGAATCATATCGAAACCGCCGGTATTTTTATAATTTGCAATAACTTTATCTGTTATTTCCATTGTTTTATTATCCAAAATAC
>NZ_CACWEU010000232.1:0-4857 GCF_902760015.1 Candidatus Ruminimicrobium bovinum | reverse complement strand
TCTGTTCTTTTAGGCATTTTTTTCCACCATATCAAAGAAATTTTTAAACAAGTATCCGGTTTCGTCTGAATCTAAAGAAGGATAAAATTCTACTGCAAAATTATTACCTTTCTTATTGGCAAAACCTGCGACCGTACCATCATATAAATTTATATGAGTTACTTGTAAATTTTCGTTTTGTTCCATTGAATTTTTGTCGACATAGTAACCGTTATTTTGAGAAGTTATTGCTATTTTATTTGTATTTATATCTCTAACGGGATAATTTGCACCTCTGTGGCCTATTTTATGTTTTACTACGGTTGCACCGTTTGCAAGTGCTAAAACCTGGCTGCCGAAACCAACGGCAAATATAGGCATATCCGGAGATTTTTTTATTATTCCTTTTATTGGATCAATTGCATAACTTGAATTTGCTGCATATCCCGGACCGCTTGAAAGGAAAATTCCTTTAGGATCTTCCTTTAAAATTTCATCCGCAGATGCCGTTGCAGGAAATACTGTAACTTTATAATCTTGAGATGTGAAAGTATCTATAAAACTTTTAGGACAGCCGTAATCTATTATTGCAATTTTTTGTTTTTTCCCTTCTTGGTTTACTGAATATTTTTTCTTGCATGTTACGGCCTTTACCAAATCTTGTTTATCGTTTGCAACAACTTTTGCAAGTTTTGATTTTAAACTTTCAACATCAAAATCTTTCGTTGATACTATTGCTTTTTGTGTTCCGTGTTCTCTGATATATTTTACTAAAGCCCTTGTATCAAAACCTTCCATTGCAACTACATTGTCTTTAACAATTTGGTCCTGCATTGAAAATTCCGCTCTCCAATTGGAATACCTTTTGCTGTATTCCTTAAAAAAAAGCCCGGTAGCTTCAATAGCTCCGGACTGAAAATCCTGATTATTAAATCCGCAATCTCCGACATGCGGATGAGCAAAACAAATTAATTGTTTTGCCGATGCCGGATCGGTTACAATTTCCTGATAGCCGAATACGGCAGTGTTAAAAACAATTTCTCCCGTGCTTTCGTTATCGGCACCGCAGGAAAAACCTTCAAAAACTTTACCGTCCTCTAAAACCAAAATACATTTTTTAAAAGCCATTTTTTCTTCCCTACTTATATAAATTTCTTAAAATAATTTTACATTTTTACTGGCAGGTATTGTTTCTTCTCTTTTTCTTCCCAAAGAAATCAAGTCTATTTTTGCACCCACCAACTGTTCCAACCTCTTTATATATTTTTTAGCATTTGCAGGTAACTTTTCAAATTTTGTTACACCCCTGACAATACCGTTTAACCCCGGCATTTCTTCATACACGGGTTTGCAATCCCTTTGAACTATTCTTGATGCCGGAAAATCTTTTAAAATTTTACCTTTATATTTATAAGCCACACATACTTTTATTTTGTCCAACCCTTCCAAACAATCAAGTTTTGTAAGAATTAAATGTTTTATTCCGTTAACACGAACACTATGCCTTAAAACAACGGCATCAAACCAACCACATCTTCTGGGTCTGCCCGTTGTTGCACCGAATTCTTGCCCTTTTTCTCTTAAAAACTCGCCTGTTTTATCAAATAATTCGGTCGGAAAAGGACCTTCGCCGACTCTTGTTGTATATGCTTTAACTACACCTAAAACGGCATCTACATTTGACGGACCCATACCGACACCGGTGCTTGCTCCGCCCGATGTGGGATTTGATGATGTTACGAAAGGATATGTTCCGTAGTCCAAATCAAGCATTGTACCTTGAGCAGATTCGAATAAAACTTTTTTCTTTTTTGCTATTGCATCTGCAATCATTACGGAAGTATCGGCAACATATTTTTTTAAGAATTTCGACAATACGGCATGATCTTTTAATATCTCTGCTTTTAATTTCTTTATATCGCAGACTCTTTTAAGCATGTTTTCTTTTTCTTTTAAATTTTGGTCTAAAAGTTCAAGAAAAACTTCTTTATCTATATAATCTATAACTCTAATTCCTACTCTTCTTACTTTATCCGTATAACAAGGACCAATACCTTTTTTGGTCGTCCCTATTTTTGTTTGTGTTGTATCACTTTCAAGCATACCGTCTATAAGTTTATGATACGGAAGTATAACATGTGCTCTCTCACTGACAAAAAATCTTCCGTCTATAGGAATTTTTTTCTTTTTTAGCACATCAATTTCTTCTTTTAATGCTTTCGGGTCAACAACAACACCGTTTGTAATTATACAAATTTTTTTAGGAAATAATATTCCGGATGGTATTAAGTGTAAAACGAAAGGTTTGTTTTCGTATATTAAGGTATGTCCCGCATTGTTTCCGCCCTGATAACGGACGATATAATCCGCCTGTTCCGCAAGGTAATGAACTACTTTACCTTTTCCTTCATCACCCCACTGGGTGCCCAACACAACTAATGTTGACATATTTACCTTCCAAAAAATAACCGTTAGAGCTTTTATTTCAAGCTTAACGGTCGATATTTTTTATTTAGCTGAGAAGCTGAGCCGGACACTATGTGTCCTCAACTGAGGAGCTGAAAAGTTTAAGCTTATCAGCTTGTTACCTTATCAACTATTTTACAGACCTTTGTTATTGTATTAAAAAGAAAATATATTTGTCAAGAAATTGAAAAAACATTATAAATGTTATAAAATTTATTTTAATTTAATTATAATTACACGAGGTTCTTATGAAAAATATGACATTAAAAGGTAATGTTTTTAAGTATGGTGCAAATGTTAATACGGATGAAATTATTCCTGCAAGATATTTGACCACATCCGATCCGAAGGAACTTGCAAAGTTTTGTATGAAAGATATTGATGATAATTTTGCACAAGCCGTTAAACCGGGTGATATTATAGTTGCCGATAAAAATTTCGGCTGCGGTTCTTCAAGAGAACATGCCCCCATATCAATTAAAGGTGCAGGTGTATCCTGTGTAATAGCAAAATCTTTTGCAAGGATATTTTTTAGAAATTGTATAAATATAGGACTTCCCATTATAGAATCGGAAGAAGCCGTTGATAATATAGATAAAGGCGACAAATTGGAAATTGATTTGGCAAAAGGCGAAATAAAAAATATAACAAAAAAACAAACATATAAAGCGCAACCGTTTCCGGAATTTATGCAGAAGTTAATAAAAGCCGGCGGCTTGCTTTCCTATATTAAGGGAGGAAAATAAAAATGTCTAAAACTTACAAAATAGCTCTTATTCCCGGTGACGGAACAGGGCCTGAAGTAATAGCGGAAGGTGTAAAAGTTATAAATGCGGTTGCGGCAAAAACAGGTGCAAAATTTGAGTTTACCAATTTTGATTTGGGCGGAGAAAGATATAAAAAAACGGGTGAAATTTTACCCGACAGTTGCATTGAAGAGTTTAAAAAATTTGATGCAATGTATCTGGGTGCGATAGGGCACCCAGATGTTAAACCGGGAATACTTGAAAAAGGCATTTTGTTAAGATTAAGATTTGAACTTGACCAATATATAAATTTAAGACCTGTCAAACTTTACGAAGGTGTGGATTGCCCTTTAAAAAATAAAAAACCCGAAGATATAGATTTTGTGGTGGTTAGAGAAAATACGGAAGGGCTTTATTTGGGTGCAGGCGGTTTCTTAAAAAAAGATACTCCTTATGAAGTTGCAACACAGGAATCAATAAATACAAGGTTCGGTGTTGACAGATGTTTAAAATATGCTTTTGAATTGACTAAAAAAAGAAATAAAAATAATAAACTTACATTATGCGGGAAAACAAATGTTTTAACGTTTGCATCTAACTTATGGGAAAGGGCTTTCAGAGCCATGGGTGCAAAAAGTTATCCTAATATAGAATTAAATTATGTAAATGTTGATGCCGTATGTATGTGGATGATAAAAAACCCCGAATGGTTTGATGTTATCGTTACGGATAATTTATTCGGTGATATAATTACCGATTTGGCCGCAATGATTCAAGGCGGTATCGGAATTTCCGCAGGAGGAAACATTAACCCTGAAGGTGTATCTATGTTTGAACCTATGGGCGGTTCGGCACCTAAATATACGGGACAAAATGTTATTAATCCGTTAGCGGCAATTAGTGCCGGTGCAATGATGCTTGAAACGTTGGGGCTTGAAAAAGAAGCAAAAATGATAGAATCTTCCATGGCAAAATCTCTTGCAAGCGGGAAGATAAAATCTTTGGCTGCAGGAAAGATGGGAATGGGAACGACCGAAGTCGGCGACTTGATTGCAAGCAATTTATAGCGCTTTTAATATTTTGGCTACACCTTTGTATTTTTTTAATTCATTTACCGTAAATAGTAAACTTCACTAAAAAAATATTTCGGTTCGCCTAAAATCTTAAAATCTTTAAAATAAAGTATTAAATTATGATGATTGAAATATTGGAGGAATAGTAGAAAATGAAAAAGTATAAAGTTGCGGTTGTAGGTGCTACTGGTGTTGTAGGTAACGAAATGATAAAGATGTTGGAAAACAGAAATTTTCCCGTTGAGTCAATAAAACTTTTGGCCTCACAAAGAAGTGTAGGTAAAAAATTAAAATTTAAAGGACAAGATATACCTGTTGAGCTTTTAACACATGACAGCGGCAAAGGTTTGGATTTGGCATTGTTTAGTGCCGGCGGAGGAACATCCAAAGAATTTGCTCCTTCATTTGCAAAAGAAGGATGTTTTGTGGTAGATAATTCAAGTGCTTGGAGAATGGACGACAATTGTCCGTTAGTTGTTCCTGAAGTAAATCCAAACGATTTAAGCAAAGACAAAAAAATTATTGCTAATCCTAATTGTTCAACAATTCAAATGGTTGTAGCATTAAAACCGTTACACGATTATGCAAAAATT
>NZ_CACWEU010000231.1:0-2394 GCF_902760015.1 Candidatus Ruminimicrobium bovinum | reverse complement strand
GCTTCCGGTTTAAGTTGCGGAGTTAATGCAACACAGCCGATATATTCGTTATCAACATAAAAAGTTATGCTTGTAATATAATGTTCAGGCAACATAGGGTGTTCAAGTTCGCCTATGGTTGCTTTAATTTCCCAAACATTTTCACTTACATTGTTTACCGAAATTACCGGGAGATGTTTTTTATAGCTTTCACCTACGGTTGTAACATCATCTTTTGTTTTTAAAGCATCTTCTTTTAAAGTAAACACTTTTGAATTTGCTTGACATATAGGACACTTTTCAGGTGCCGTTTCTTTTAAATGAATATAACCGCATACGGAACAAACAAGTGCTTTTTGCATACTTCCTCCATTAAAAAATCACTTTGTAATCTTCTTAGTTTAACTTTTCAACTAATTTTTGTCCTGCTTGATAACATTTTTCCAATTCTTCTTTGTTCGGTTTAAATTTTGCATCTGCTTGTGCAACAACTTCAATACCGAAAGAGGATAATTGTTCGGTAATTTCTTTTACCGCACCGCCTGCCCATCCGTAAGAACCGAAAGCAACTGCAACTCTGTTTTTAGGTTTCATTCCTTTTAAGAAATGAATAAAACCTGCAATGTATGCCAACATTTCGTTATCGTGTGTTGACGAACCTATAACAAATGCTTTTGCTTCAAGCATTTCATAAGCAACTTCAGCAAAATCGGTTTTTGCTATGTCAAACATTTTAACTTCTATATTACTGTCCGTTAGTGCTTTTGCTATTTGCCTTGCCATAATTTCTGTTGAACCCCACATAGTTTCATAAACGATAACCGCTTTGTTTTTAACGGTATTTTTAGCCCATGCCAGATATTTTTCTATAACTTTACTTATATCTTTTCTCCAAACAAGCCCATGGCTTGGAGCAATAAAATCAACAGGCAAATTCATTTTTAAAATATTGTTTATACTTCTATCTATCATGGCACCTAAAGGCCATAAAATATTTGCATAATATTTTGCAACTTCTTTACCTATAATTCCGGTATCAACTTCATCGGTAAAAGTTTTGTTTGTTGCTATGTGTTGACCGAAACCGTCATTTGAAAACAACACCTTCTTTTCAGGACAATAAGTCATCATACTGTCAGGCCAATGAACCATCGGCACTTCAACAAATGTTAATGTGTTATTGCCTAAATTTATTTTGTCACCGGTTTTAACGACGGTTATATCAATATTCAAATTATAATATTTTAAAAGACCTTCTTTTAATTTTGCGGTTCCGTAAAACTTTGCATTTTTTAAAACGGTTGCCATATATTCAATTGAACCGCTGTGGTCGGGTTCCAAATGGTTTAACACAACGTGTTTTATCTTTTCCGGTTCTACAACTTCCGAAATATTCCGTATAAATTCTTCTTCAAAACCCTTATGAACCACATCTATTAAAGCAGGTTCGTTATCGTTGACAATATACGAATTATAAGTAACACCGCTTTTTGTTATAAACGTGTTACCGTGAAAACTTCTCATGTTCCAATCGATTACACCGACGGAATAAATATTATTAGTTATTTGTTTCATCCTATTTCCTTAAAAATTAAAAATTAACAATCACTAATATTTTAAAATTTTCTTTTGAAGCACGACTTGTCGCCGCTTATGAGTGCAGAAAATTTTAGAGTAAAAAACTATAAATTCTATTAGTTTTTTAGTGCGATATGTAGAGAAATTTTTGGTTACATTAGGTCTTCCAAAAATTTGGAGTTATCGCACGGCTTTAAAAATTTCAAACGAATGGCGACACTGAGTGCAAGAAAGAGAAATTTTAAAATACAAAAAATTTTCTTAAATTTTTTCAAAAGAATCTTTGCCTACTTGGCAAACAGGGCATACCCAACCTTCCGGTAATTTATCAAAAGGAGTTCCTGCAGGTATTCCGTTATCCGGATCTCCTTTTGCAGGGTCATACTCATAACCGCAAATTGTGCATTTGAATTTTTCCATTTTTTTCTCCGTTAAAATTTATTTTATTGTAAATCCGAAGGTTTTTCCCTCGGTGCAAGTTTAACGCTGTATGCCAAAAACAAGCATGCTATTATTGAACCGACAAAATATATAACCCATAAATAAGTATAATAATTTCCAAATACGGCAACCAAACCGGATAATAAAAAAGAAAGCGGCAAAATAATGAGCCCTGTTTCCAAATATCTCCATTTGGTTTTCATATTGGTATAAATATGTCCCAACATATAATTATGCCTTCTGTGACGGACAAAAGCAGCGGCAAGTAAAATTATACCGACCGGTGAAACCAATTGACATATAAGGTGAATTAGTATCAACTGTTGTTCTATATCATTTGCAGAAAACCATGTTGCATCGTATAAATTGAAGTTTCCTATAGATGTTATAATTTTT
>NZ_CACWEU010000230.1:0-19430 GCF_902760015.1 Candidatus Ruminimicrobium bovinum | reverse complement strand
CAGACATCTTAACATTAATAACAGATTGTTTTCACCTATGGAATTTTTTTACCTTTCAAAAACGGCAAAATGTATTTAACCCTAACAGTAGTTATTTGCTTTCGTGGTATTTCTGTTCAGTATTAACAGACCAAATATTATCCTTTGTTTTAATACCGTTTATTATATTTGAAACGGCGGTTATTGCCGTAAGCATTGAATGGTCCATATTATTATATCGATGCATACCGTTTCTTCCTATTAAAAATAAATTTTCATATTTATTTACAAACTTTTTAATTACATCAAAATTTTTATATGTTCCGAAATATCCGGGATATGCTTTTGGCATTCTTACTAAGCAACTATCTATAACATCTTCTTCATTTATTATTCGTATTCGGGCTAACTCTTTCTTTGCAAAACTTATAAAATCTTCATCCTTGGTATTCCACATATCATCGCCTTCGTTACAAAAATATTCAAGGCCTAACCATACGGTATTTTCATAATCTTTAACTAAATAAGGGCTCCAATTGTTAAATATCTGTAGTCTTCCCAATTTCACTTCTCTCTCCTGTATATATATCCACGTATCCGGAACTCTGTTTTTATAAGACTGCAACTTGGTATTGTTTTTTATTACCATATCTTTTACAAGCAACCCGACCGTTATAAAACTTCTATATTCTAAACCGTCAGCTATCGTTTCAACTTTACCATCTTTTTTATCAAAACCGTTTATCAAATCTTTTACGGGCATTGTTGAAAATACAAAATCGGCTTCGTATTTATTACCTGTTTGATCAACAACCGTTTTTATAATATTATTTTCCGTTTCAAAATTTATTATTTTTTTGTTAAATTCTATTTTACCGCCTAATTCTTCAATTTTTTTTGCAACGGTCTCCCAAAAATGTCCGGGACCGAATTTAGGATAATAAAATTTTTCAATCAAACTTGTTTCCGTATTTTTTTGATTCAAATCTTTTTCGGGGACAAAAACTTTTTTCAATGCTTGTTGAAGCACTTTTATTACCGATACGCCTTTTATCCTTTGTGTTCCCCAGTCTGCAGGAATATCTTTTGGTAATACCCCCCAAACTTTATGAGTGTAATCTTTAAAAAAAGTCAAATACAATTCTTTCCCGAATCTGTTTATCATAAAATCTTCAAGATTTTTTTCTTCTCTTTTAAATAATATACTGTAAACATAACTTAAACCTATTTTTATTATTCTTGTTATTCCTAAATTTTTTAATGTCGAAAAAGATAAAGATACCGGATAATCAAAAAAAGTTTTTAAAAAATATATTCTCGAAAGTCTGTTTCGAACAAGCATTACATCATCTGTTTTATCGGGATTAATTTCTTTGTTATTTTTTGAAAGTTCAATTTCTCTGTTTAATAAAATATCATCACTTGAAGGAACCGTTTGTATAGGCATTAAATCCGTCCACCATTTCATTACCGTATCGGACTTTGAAAAAAATCTGTGCCCGCCTATATCCATTCTGTTATTTTTATAATTAAAAGTTTTTGATATACCACCGATATCACCTGTAGCTTCAAAAATTACAGGTTTTATATCTGTTTTTGTAAGTAACTCATAAGCAGCAGTAAGCCCTGCAGGTCCCGCACCTATTATTATTGCCGTCTTTGTCATAAAATCCTCTTTTATTTAACTGAAAATAAATTTTTTTCTTGCAAAATAATTCCATAAATATGTAACTATTATAACAAAAATTTTAGATAACATATAGTATATACCAAAATATTCAGTAAAGATATAAAGGAATATATTATTTAGTATTAATCCGATAATTCCTATTACAAGAAATACTGTAAATTCATTTATTTTATTGTGTATTTTTGTTTTTGTAAAAATGTAAAACTTACTTAAAATATAAGTGATTGCTATTCCTGCCAAAAAAGATATAGTCGCAGATACGATGTAATACACATTAAAATATTCCGTTAGTATAAAAAGAATTGATACATCTGCAAACAAAGCTATACCGCTTGCAAAAAAATATTTTATAAACTGAAAATAAGAATTATCCGTTTTGTTAGTAATAAAATTTTTTAATTTTTTAAGCATTTTAATTTGTAAATAATATCGTTCTTTTTGTTTCTGCCAATATTTTTATTCTATCTTTATATTTATCCAAAAGTGTCGTCATAAAATCATCTTTATAAGATGCAAAGTAATATTTTTTTTCTTCTTCTATTTTATCTTCAAATTCGTTATCGGTAACCGTAATATTTCCTCTGTCGGCATAAAATAAAAACATTGAAGAAAAAACAAACCAATCATCTTGCCTGATTATTATTTTTTCGTTTTTATCAATAGTATTTAGAGTCGGAATTAATTTTACCGGATCCGTTAATTTTTGCGCATCTATGGTTTTAGATACTATAGGAAAACATATAAAAAGTGTTGATACACTTATTGAAACAATAATAAATATTTTCATAATTATTCTAACCGTTTTTTGTGAAAAAGAACTTAAAACTTCTGCACAAATCAAAGCAAATGCAGGGTACAACGGGTTTAAATAATTACCGTTTTTTTTGCTTGCTATTTGAAAAAGAATAAACGGAATTAAAACCCAACATAAAACAAAAATATCTTTTTTTAAATTTTCTCTTATTATTATTTTAATGTTCTTTAACTTTTTATAAAGTCCGTAAACAAGCAAAGGAAACCATGGCCAATAATTATTTATTACTTGTTGAAAATATACATACCATCCGGAAAACAAATTATATTGTCCCGTTGAAATATTATAATTTATTTTTCCCGGACTACCGTTACCCCATCCTTGAATATTATTAACGGTTGAACAAAAATATTCTTGAACAAATTCCATTCCGAATTTTTGATACATTGCAATATGCCACGGTAAAACTATTATCGGGACCAATATAAATGAAATATACAAATGAATATTTTTTAATGTGGCTCTATCTTTAGATAATATAATATATCCGAAAATAACAAAATATATCAACAAACCTGATGCTTGTTTTGTCATAATTGCAAGCCCTATAAAAAGCGACATCAGATAATAGCAAATAAATTTTTTTTCATTTGCAGCTATCCAAAAAGAAATAACCGCCAAAATAAAAAAAGTTGCAAACGGTCCGTCCGTTATACAACTGCGTCCATGATGTAAATATTGTTGCGTAAAAATTAAAATTATTGATGTAAAAAAAGCAGTTATATAATTCCAATATCTGCTTATAAACAAAAACATTATTATTACGGATAAAAAAGCCAAAATAGCCGAAGGTAATTTTGCCGAAAAATTGTTAAAACCGAAAACTTTACCGCTTACAACCATCATCCAATAAATTAACGGCGGTTTGCTTGTATAAAATACGGGAACACCGTCATGATACGGCGTTAAATAATCACCTGTTATGGTCATTTCCTTTGCAATTTGTCCGTAACCTATTCCGTCCCCGCTTAAAGGTGCTTCACCCAACCTGTGAAAAAACACAACAAAAGCAATAACTATAATTAAAAAAAATAAAAACTTTTTTGTAAATAACAAATCTTCTTTTATTTTCATCTTTTTCTTTAAATTTCAACTTTTTAAAAAACACATAAATTTATTTATACCAAATATTATGTTTAAACGCCTCGGTAATTGACTTATCTAAAGATAAAATAGAATCTTCCATTTTTCTATATTCTTCAGAACCTTCGGTTGCATTTGTTTCCAAAACTTTTTGTCTGTTATGTTTCATATAATAATTATCACAAATTATTGCTAAATTTGTTCCTTCAGTAACTAAAGCAAAATGCTCGGTTGTTTCATCTAAAGCATTTTTGCCTAAAGCAACAAAAGGTTTATTTGTATTTAGTATATGACACAAAGTAGGAATAATATCCAATTGAGAAACCGTATAATTTATTTTTTGAGGTTTAAATATTTTCGGTGCATATATTATAAAAGGAATATTAAATTTTTCTTTTAAATTATCGGTTTTTACTGTTGTATTCAAATTATGATCCGCTAAAAATATAAAAATTGTATTATCAAACCACCCTTCTTTTTTACTTTTTTCAATCAGTTGCCCTATAGAATAATCAGAATAATACAATGTATTCAAATATTTATTTTCATCTGTTGTTCTCGGATATTTATCAAATTCAGGGACTGTTGAATTAAACGGAGTATGTGTAGTTCCGGTAAATGTAAAAATAAAAAACTTTTTATTCTGTTTGAATTTTTCAGTTGCTTTATCCGAAGAAAACATTAGTAAATCGTAATCATATCCGAAATGATGTTTACCTGTATAATTCATCAGATTAGGCATATCTTCCTTTCCGAAAGTTTCATCAACATGAAAAATATTTTTTGCAATATCACACAGCTTATACGATTCTCTTTTTGAAGATTGCATAAATGATTTATAATAAACATCTTTCGGAAAAATATCAGCTATGGAAAAAATATTATTTAGTTCCAATCCGTAAGCAAAATGTTGTAATCCCGGAACCAAAGAAACACCGGCAAAAGCTGCAGATATTCCATAAATACTTCTTATACCTGCCGCATAAGCATTTGTAAAAACAATTGACTCGGAAATTATATTATCTATGTTCGGAGTAACTCCGTAATTATTATGAGAATAACCGTCTATATATTTTGGGGACCAACTTTCAAGTAACACTATAAAAACATTATAATTTTTTTCTTTCCCGCCAATTTCAATTTGTCTCATTAAAGGATATTTTGAATCTATAATTTTTTCATTTTCGGATAACAACAATTTTTGTGAATTACTAAAAGCCATATCTGCAGGATAATTATTTTTAAACGATATATCTTTTTTTCTTAAAGTATGAACAGATGTAAAAACAGGATTTAATGATAATGTAGCTTGAGGTATGCTGTTTGTCATTTTATAAATATCCGTTATATTTAACGGTTTATCCGTTAATTTTCCTCTAAACATTAAAAGCATTACAGACATTATAATAAAGATAACAATTATATTTTTTGTTAACTTTACATTTTTATATATAATTGTTTTATTAAATAATTTTATAAGCAAATAACAAATAAAAAAGAATGAAGTTAAAAGTAATATTGTAAACACAAGCATTTTATCTATAATATAACTGACAATATACATCCGTTCCGTCCAGATATTTGCCAACTCATCAGCAATGTGTCTTTTAGCTTCCGGGAAGTAAATAAAATCCGAAATTAAAATTATAATCTGCAGCAAAAAAGTAAAAAATATACCAAGTAACAAAATATCTGCTGTTTTTTTTGATTTTATTGGGAGCAATAATAAAAAGAAAAAAGGTATGTATATTAATGAAATAATTGAAACATCAAATTTTATTCCATACAGAAAAGAAAATAAAATATCCGTGCTGTTTAATGTTACAAAAACATCATCGTAACAAAACAATATTAAAAACCTGAAAAGCAAATAACAAATAAAAGTAATAAAAAAAATTGAACCTAAAAAAATAATTTTTGTTTTAAAATCTTGAAACATTTTATTTATTCTTAAAATTATTTAGTTTATATATTAATCAAATATGTACCAACTAAAGCAATTTTTTTTCGACATAACTAATCTAAATATCATTTTTTCATAATATAACACAACGAATAATATGGTGGCATATTATTATGAGGTCGAGAGCCACCGACATATCCAATACTATCCGTAATATTACCAGGCTTTCTCGTATATTCATCCAACGAGCCACCTGTTCCGCTGTCATCAGTTTCCAATCCAAAAAGCCAAGTGTGATTATGGCTTGGCATTTCATCTATTGTTAAAGTATGCTCTTCTTCTCCGCCGGTTTGACCGACAGAGTATTTGTTTCCTGTTTCGGAAAAAGATCCTAAAACAAATTTTCCTCTTAAATCAGGAGTTCCGTTTGTTCCGTCACACAAAGCCCAGCCGGTAGGAATTTTATCTGCCGAACCCGACCAAATTATAATTGCCCCTTTCGGAACCATATAAAATTCAACACCATTTTCGTTAATAAATTTTACATTATCTTTATCAACACTGAAATTTTTTGAGTTTCCGACAGTTACAAAAAATTCCGTTCCTTCTTTAACACTTGCAGATTCTGTTGTATTTGAATGTAACGAATACGGAACTGCAAGTAATTTTTCTCTCGGTTCCAATTTTTTGCCGTCTATTTCTATTTCAAGATAAATATCTTTGTTTCTCCAATCCACCTGTGTCATTGAAGGTTTAATTACATAAGTAAATATTCCGCTTGACACCTTTATATTTTCAGGACCGGATTCCCATAAAGCCGTTCCTCCGATTTCAACAGGATAAAGTTTAAAATTCATTTGTTTTATTCCGTTTACCTCTATTTTATACTCCTTTAGTTTTCCGTTATAACGAATTTCATTAGGAACATCCGCATAACAAAAAGCCCCAAAAAACAAAAACAAACAATTTAAGAAGAACAATTTTCTAAACATGTCTCCTCCGTTTATTCTGTCAAAAATTTTATTCTTTTAATTTTTTTTCTGAAGCCAAAATTAAACCTGTTAACCAAAAATAATCCATCGCAACTCTCGGACCTCTAAGAACCGTATCAAAACAATCCCCAATTAATAATGACATCCAAGCAAATAGCAAGCATAAAGCAAGTAAAGAGCTTTCTTGTTTATATTGCAAATACAATCGTTTTATAATAAAGAATATCATTAATATAAAAATTATAAAACCTATAATTCCGAATTCCGCAAAAATATTCAAATACATTGAATGCAGATGTCTGCTGTTATCTTCCTTAGAAAGTTTTGTAATTTCATAAAACTCTGCTTGTTTTACTGCCTGCCTTGGCCCTACACCGAAAAAAGGATAATGTTTTATAATGGCTAATGCGGTTTTACATCCTTCTATTCTGTCTGTTAAGTTTTTTTCTTTTGTTATTGACGTATTTTCTATCCTTTTTTGCATATATTCATTATTTGAAAATAAAACTGCCACTAAAATTAAACCTAACGAAAATATAATAATAGGAATTTTTAATTTTCTTGTTTTATAAAAATAAAAAACAAATATACTCAAATATGTTATAAAACCTGCAATATAATAACCTCTTGAACTTGTTAAGTACAATGAAACCATAAAAAATACGGTAAGCGCCGATAAAATAATTTTTTGTTTATTTGATAGATTTTTTTTAAATAACAAATGTATTAAAGAAAAACAAGATAACAGAATACTCATTGCACCCAATGATATATGCCACATCAAACCGTTTAAAATTTTACCTCTATGTGCCAATCTTGACCCTGCTATTTGTTCATAAAAAAATCCGAAATAAGCCAAAACAGAAAATGCTATCACTGCCGTAAATACAATAATATAAATATTTATTGTCTTTTCTTTTTTTAAATTATCGGTAATATAGTAACCTAAAATAAAAGGAGGCAACCAACTTGTAAGATAAGTGAACATTTCTTCAAAAGAATCTTTTTTATACTCACAAAAACAAGCTAAAACAAAACCATATACTAAGAAAGCAACTATACAAATAATAATATTATCTCTTTTTATCGTATCCCAATTTTTATAAATAAAAAGAAAAGCAAAAATTGATACAATATACCCTATAACATGCGAAAAGACAATCCCGCCTGCAAAAATATAATTTAATATTTCAAACATTTTATATCCCCTAAAAATTTTAATCCGTTACTATTTTCCATATTATACATTTTATTTCATATAATTAAAATGATATAATACTACACAAATATTTATAAAATATTTTTTAATTTTAGGTTTATATAAAAACAGAGGTAAAAAATGAAAAACTTAAAAAAGCAAATTTTAGTTACCGGAGTTGCCGGTTTTATTGCAAATAAAACCGCTGAATTTTTATTAAAATCAAAAAAAGAAATTATAGGCATAGACAACATTAATGATTATTACGATGTCCGAATAAAAAATTACAGATTAAAACAACTTAAAAAATACAAAAATTTTAAATTTTACAAAGCAGATATTGAAGATAAAAAAGCTATGGAGAAAATATTTGCAAAGCATAGTTTTTCTTCAGTAATAAATTTAGCTGCACGTGCAGGTGTTCGTTATAGCATGGAAAATCCTTTTGTTTACGTTACAACAAATACTTTAGGAACTTTAAATTTACTTGATTTATGCAGACAATATAAAATAAACAAATTTGTTTTGGCATCAACTTCATCATTATATGCAGGACAAAAAATGCCGTTTACCGAAACATTGGCTGTTAACACACCTATTTCGCCTTATGCCGCATCAAAAAAAGGTGCTGAAGCAATGTGCTATTCATACCACCACTTATACGGAATTGATATAAGTATTGTAAGATACTTTACCGTATATGGTCCTGCCGGCAGACCGGATATGAGTATAATAAGGTTTATTAAATGGATAGATGAAGGAACACCTATTGAACTTTTCGGAGACGGTTCTCAAAGCAGAGATTTTACTTATGTAGATGATATTGCAAACGGAACAATAAAAGCATTAAAAAAAGTAGGGTTTGAAGTTATGAATTTAGGCGGAGGAAACAACCCCATTTCATTAAATACCGTTATAAATATGATAGAAAAATATTTAGGTAAAAAAGCAAAGATAAACAAAAAGCCGTTTCATAAAGCAGATATAGTTTCAACATGGGCGGATATTTCAAAAGCAAAAAAAATATTAAATTGGAAACCGACAATTTCTTTGGAAAAAGGAATAAAAAATACTGTAGATTGGTATTTGGAAAATAAAAGTTGGTTTAAAAACGTAAAACTTTAAAATTTTGCTAAGCAAAATTTTATAAAATTGAATCAAATATTAGAGGAATAAAATGCATAACAAGTTATCAAAGAAAATTGAATCAAAACAAGCAAAAATAGGCATAATAGGTTTAGGTTATGTTGGCTTACCTTTAGCAGTTGAACTTGCCAAAAAAGGTTTTACGGTTACAGGTTTGGAAGTTGATTCAAAAAAAGTTGAAAATATAAATAACAAAAAATCTTATATCGGTGATATAAAAACAGAAGATATTAAAGAACTTGTAACATCAAAAAAA
This sequence comes from Candidatus Ruminimicrobium bovinum, assembly GCF_902760015.1. Taxonomy (NCBI): domain Bacteria; kingdom Pseudomonadati; phylum Elusimicrobiota; class Endomicrobiia; order Endomicrobiales; family Endomicrobiaceae; genus Candidatus Ruminimicrobium; species Candidatus Ruminimicrobium bovinum. The sequence continues at coordinate 10,369 of NZ_CACWEU010000230.1, read as the reverse complement.
TTATCGGCAACAACAAACTTTAAAGCAATTGCAAAACTTGATGTTGTAATAATTTGTGTTCCTACACCGTTAAGAAAATCAAAAGACCCGGACGTTTCATATATAGTTTCTGCAACAAACGAAATAAAAGATAATTTAAAAACAGGTCAACTTATAATACTTGAATCAACAACATATCCGGGAACAACAAAAGAATTAGTGCTTCCTATGCTTGAAGAAACGGGCTTAAAAGGCGGGAAAGATTTCTTTTTGGCATTCAGTCCTGAAAGAATAGACCCGGCAAATAAAAATTGGACAATAGCAAATACAACAAAAGTTGTGGGAGGCATTTGTGATAAATCTACAAATTTAGCTTGCCAAGTTTACGGTAGTTTTACAAAAGTGCATAAAGTATCTTCAACACAAGCGGCAGAAATGGTAAAACTTTTGGAAAATACATTCAGAGCAGTAAATATAGGGTTGGTTAACGAAGTTGCTTTAATGTGCGACAGATTGGGTTTAAATGTTTGGGAAATAATTGATGCTTCTGCAACAAAACCTTTCGGCTTTATGAAATTTACTCCCGGTCCCGGAATAGGCGGTCATTGCATTCCGCTTGATCCGCATTATTTATCTTGGAAATTAAAAACATTAAATTTTTATTCAAGATTTATAGAACTTGCAGGTGAAATAAATTCCAAAATGCCTGAATATGTGGTAACAAAACTTGCAGACACATTAAATGAAAAAGCAAAATCAATAAAAAATTCAAAAATACTCGTTTTAGGAGTTGCATATAAAAAAGATGTAGCTGATTTAAGAGAATCTCCCGCACTTGATGTAATGACTTTATTAATAAAAAAGCAAGCTAAACTTTCATTTTACGACAGCTACGTTCCGACAGTTAAAATTGCAAATAAAATTTTAAAATCGGAAAAAAATATTTCAAATGTTTCAAAATACGATGCAGTTCTGATTTTAACAGACCATACAAATATTGATTATGCCGAAGTAGTAAAAAAAGCAAAACTTGTTTTTGATACAAGAAATGCAACAAAAAATATAAAATCACAAAAGGTTGTAAAATTGTAGTTATGACACAAAATTTATCAATAGTATTAGTTACAAGGAATTCAAAATCAGTTATTTTTGATTGTCTTAAAGCTTTAGATGATAATGATGATATAACATCTTCAAAAAATGCACAATGGATTGTTATAGACAATGCAAGTAACGACGGTTCAATTGAAGAAATTGTAAAATTATATCCTAATACGAACATTATAAAAAATGATTACAATGCAGGTTTTGCAAAAGCGGCAAACCAAGGTTTTAAATTAGCAAAAAATAATTTTATACTTTATATTAATACGGATACGGAAATCAAAAAAAATTCAATTTCAAAACTGTATAGCAAAATAATTTCCGATGATAAAATAGCCGTTATAGGCCCAAGACTTTTAAGAAAAAATAATACTATTCAAAAATCCGTATATCCTGAAGCAACTTTATGGACTGAAATTTTTAAACCTTTTATAAAATTATATGTTTCACTAAAAGAAAATTTTTACAAACAGGGAAAATGTTATACCGTCAATTCTTTAAGAGGTGCCTGTTTTATTATAAACAAAAAATATATGCAAGATGTCGGTTGTTTTGATGAAAGATATTTTTTTTATTTGGAAGAGACGGATTTGTTTAGACAATTAAAACTTAACGGCAAAAAAATATGTTACCTTCCGGAAAGCGAAGTTTATCATTACGGAGGTTTAGGAAGCGATGACAAAATGTCTTTTGATAAGAAAAAGATGTATAACAATTCGTTATTAAAATATTTTTCTAAAAACAGAAATAAATTTGAAAATTTTATTATAGGTAAGATTATAAAAAACAAATGAATTTATCACTTGTAATGATTGCAAAAAATGAAGAAAAAAATATTGCCAAATCTTTAAATAGCGTTAAAGACTTAGTAAGTGAGATAATAGTTGTTGATAGCGGTTCAACCGATAATACAATAGAAGTTGCACAACAATGCGGAGCAAAAATTTTTAAAAGAGATTTTGATTCTTTTTCAAATCAAAAAAACTATGCAATGTCACTTGCAACAAATGATTGGGTTTTGCATCTTGATGCCGACGAAGTATTATCACCGGAATTAAAACAAGAAATAGCACAAACTATTCCAAATACCGAATATGATGGTTTTTCCCTTATAAGAACAAACTTTTTTTTGGGTAAAAAAATGAAACACTCCGGTATGAATAAAGAATATAGATTAAGACTTGCAAAAAAATCTTTATCAAAATATTCCGGTGGAATTATTCATGAAGAATTAAAAGTGAAAGGAAGAACAGGTATAATGAAAAATGTTTTTTATCATTACACTTGTCCTAATTTTGATAATTATTTTGAAAAATTTGATAATTATACAACTTTAGGCGCAATAAAAATGTCTCAAAACAATAAACAATTTCATATTACGGATATAATTTTCAGGCCGCCTGCCGATTTTTTAAAAAAATATTGTTTAAAATTAGGTTTTTTAGACGGATTTGAAGGTTTTATTTGGGCAATGTTAGGAGCATTTGCTTCATTTGTAAAATATTTAAAATTCTATAATTTAAAGAAGAAAAATAATGGCTGATATAGCAATTTTCGGAGGATCTTTTGATCCGGTTCACAATGCACATATAGAAACGGCATTACTTGCCTTAAAAGAATTCAATTTAAAATCCGTTATTTTTGTTCCGGCATATCTCCCCCCTCACAAAGTAAAATTACAAGCTTCACAAACTGACAGGGTGAACATGTTAAAATTGGCAATTAAAAATTTTAACGAACTTTCTATAGATTTATTCGAAGTAAACAGTAAAAAAGTAATTTACACATATCAAACTCTTGATTATTTACAAAAACAAACAACCGACAAAATAAAATTACTTGTAGGTTCAGATTCTTATATAAAACTTGGCACATGGAAAAACATAGACTATATCGCACAAAATTTCGGTTTTCTTACTTTACAAAGAGGTGACATAAAAATAGATTCCACCGGCAAGTATTATCCTTTTACTACTGTAGGTAAGACGGTTGTAGAAAATATTTCATCGACTAAAATAAAACAAATGCTAAAAGAAAAAGACATCAATGTTACAAAATATATACCGAATGATGTTTTTGAATATATAAGGAAACATAAATTATATGGAACAGAAAATATTTGATTACTTACAAAAGAATTTAACTCCAAAAAGATATTACCATACAATGTGCGTTCATGAACTGGCCGTTAAATTAGCAAAATTTTATAATGAAGATATTCATACAATTTCAATTGCGGCATTACTGCACGATTGTGCAAAATGCATGACCACAGAGCAAGCAGCAAAATATATAGTTAAAAATAAAATAAACATAAAATATTATGATTTTACAATAACATACCTTCCACAAGTGTTACATTCTTTTATAGGAGCAGATATTGCAAAAAAAATTTTTAATATAAAAAACAAAAATATTATTAATGCAATAAAAAACCATACTGTAGGCAGAACAAAAATGACAAACACAGAAAAAATTATTTTTGTTGCCGATGCATTATCTGCCGACAGAAAATATAAATTACCGGTGTCAAAAAAAGATATCTTTTCAAATTTAAATAATATTTTTAAACTTGTTTTGCAGAATAAAATAAAATATGTAGTTTCAAATTTTCAAATTTTACATCCCGATATAGTTAAAATTTGGAATTATTATAATAAATAAATGCTCAAAAAAATTTTATTAATTATCTTTTTAATTCCTGTTGTGTTATCTTGTTTTTTATATTATTCATTGGATGAAAAATATAAAAATGCAAAAGACTTAAATATTTTATTTGTAATAGAAGATGATATAAATCAAGCAAAGAATACTCCCATTTTTTTATTGGCACAATATTTCCCGAACAAATATAAATTACAAATTATATTTATAAATGAACAGATAAGTATTTTAAAAAGAAGAACAAAAACAAAAACTATTTCTCAGCTGTATTCCGAATATGAACATGATAAAAGAATTATATCCATATCCAAAGAGTTTGAGGAGTTATTTGATAATTCGATAAAAACAGATTATTTTATAAATATTGACAAAAACACATTTAAAGATTTCTTTAAATTATTCGATAAAAATATTGATCAAAATTTATTAAATAATATTACGGATAAAACAAATTATTACAATTACATTTGCAGTAATATGCACTTAATAAAAATCGTAATTAATAATTTTGACAGAACTAAAATTTTTGACATATCAATGTTTATTAAACATAATGTCATAAATACCGACATAAAGCCAAAATTTTTATTATATTTACTTAATATTAAAAAACCTAATATTGTATTTGCGGATATCCCGACTATAAAAAGCAAAGGAAGAATTGAAATTGATAGTAAAAACAAAGACAAGATTTTACAACTTTTAAACGATTCTTATAAAAACAAATCTTTTTTAAACGATAAAATTATTGTTGAAGTATTGAATGCCTCAAATAAAAAAAGGTTAGCAAGTAAAGCTGCAAACAAACTTATAGAAAACGGTTTTGATGTATTTAATTGGACTAACAGTTCAAGCAAAACAAATAACACTATTGTTATAGATTTGATAAACAATGAAAATGTATCAAAAATTTGTAAATTATTCGATTGTGAAAATGTTTTACTTTTGCCGGCACCTAAAAACTTTGCCGATGTTACTTTGTTACTTGGTGATGATTGCAATCTGTCGGACAAATTTGACACAATTTCATCTTAAATTGTTGTAATGCCAATGCTCTGTGACTTATTTTATTTTTAATTTCTTCACCAAGCTCTGCAAAAGTTTTTCCGTATTTAGGAACAAAAAATAACGGATCGTAGCCAAAACCTGTTTGACCGGATAAAGAAGTTGATATGTAACCTTTTATTTTACCTTCGGCAAGTATTTTAATTCTCCCTTGCGGATCACTTAAGGCAATAACACATCTGAATTGTGCCTGTCTGTTTTCTTGTGCAGCATTTTCCAACGCTTTTAAAAGTTTATTATTATTATCGGCATAAGAGCAGTTTTCCCCGGCATATCTTGAAGAATATACTCCGGGTGCTCCGTTTAAATATGCAACTTCAAGACCTGTATCGTCAGCTATAGCCCAAGCATTAAAATATTTTGCAACTTCAGTTGCTTTTTTAATGGCATTATCCTGCAAAGTTTTCCCATCCTCAATAACTTCAGGATATTTTTCAAAATCCGTCATTGGTTTTATATTGACAGGTAAGTCTTTAAGAATATCTTTAATTTCTATAACTTTATGTTTATTACCTGTTGCAATTATTATTTCTTTCATATTTCCTCTTTTATTAAAAATTCAACTGCCTTATTTGCAATTAAAATACCAAAAATAGAAGTCACTACCGGACTGCTGCCAAGAATTTTTCTATTATCTTTATCAAAAATAGCTTTTACTTGAGGAGCTTGTTCCGAAAAAACACACGGAATACCGTGAGATATTCCCGTTTTTCTAAGATCACCTCTTAACCTTTCTGCTAATTTACAATGATGAGTTTCAAACAAGTCGGAATATTTTATACTTAAAGGATCTGTTTTAAGAGCTGCACCCATAGAAGAAATTATTTTTATATTATTTTTATAACAATACTCTATCAACCTTAATTTAGGACTATAAGAATCAATTGCATCTATAACAATATCCGGAATTTCAGAAAAAATTTCATTAAAAGTATCATTGTTTACAAATAAATTAAAAGTTTTAACTTTACAACCGGGATTTATATCAACAATTCTTTCTTTAGCCAACAATGTCTTTTTTTTACCTATATTTGAATGGGTTGCATATAATTGTCTGTTTATATTACTTTCTTGTATTACATCAAAATCTGCAAGATAAATATTACCTACACCAAAACGCGCAAGCATTTCAACCGCAAAACCGCCTACGGCACCTATACCTACAACCAATACCTTTGATTTTGATAATTTGTCAAGAAACGGCTGACCGAACAAAAGGACTGTTCTTTGAAATTGTTGAAGCATTTTGAATCAATAAAAAAAATTAACTTTCAAGTTCTATTTCCAAATCAATTTGCTCTATTAATATTCTTAATTTAACGTCATCCTGAACAAGCCCGAAAGCTATCTGTGCCTCATTTAAAGCTTCATTAAACCTTTCGGCTTTAACATATTTTAAAGCTTTTTTATAATTTACACTTGCTCTTTTTATACTTCTTTCTTTTAAAGTATACATTGAAAGCATTGCAGCATAATTATTAAATTTTGAATCTTTTTTTGATAAAGAATTAACAATTTTACTTGCCTTGGTATACTGCCCGTCTCTAAAAAAAGTAATGGAATCCAAAAATCTTTGTCTGGAATTTAAGTTATCAATTCTGTCAGCAACTTTATCTCTTTGTTCGGATAATTTTGCATAAGCTAATTTATCAACTGCCTCAGGAACCAATAATTCTATTTTACGATAATACATAAAACCTTCATAAAAATTACCCGTTTTTGCACATGAATTCAACTCTATAACATAATTATCTATCAATTCCCTTAAAAACAAAATATATTTTTCCCTTATTTTTGAAATTTTACTCTTCAATGCAAGAGCCGTTGCATTTTTTGAGTCAACATCCAAAACATTATCAACTGCTTCTTCTGCATCTTCCAATTTTAAATCAAAATAAAGATCTTTTGCATCAATAAGAATACTATCAACATCCATATCGGAATAATCTCTTTTATCAGCAGTACCTACTTCAAAATAATCCGAATTTTTAGTTATTTTACCTGCAGCAAAACAAATGCCCGGAAAAATTAAAACAAAAGATAATAAAAAAAGAATTATTTTCCTATTTTTCATAAGAACTCCAATAATAATTTTTTACTGTTTCTAAAAGATTTTTAAAATTAAATGATTTCTTCACTTTTGATGATGAAGTAAAAGATTTATCTAATTTGCTACCCACCACAACCTGTTCATCATCAAATTTTTGTTCTATGCTGTCTATATTTTTTTCCAAATATGTTTTGCCTTCAAAAAATCTTTTTCTGTCTTCTAACATATTCTGCATAGTATGTATGAGTGAAGGAATATCTAAAGGTTTTATAACATAATCATACGCACCCATTTTAATCGATTCTATCGCGGTCTCAACTGAAGAATAAGCCGTAACAACCAATGTCATTATATCCGGAACGGAGTCTTTTAAATCTTTTATTAAATGGACACCGTCTATATCCGGCAACCTATAGTCAACAATAGCAATATCAAAACTTTCATTTTTTGATAAATCTTTAGCAAACTGTCCCGTTTCCGCAGCTTCAACTTTCTCAAAAACAGGTTCCAATGCAGTTTTCAAACTGATTAACGCTACCTTATCATCTTCAACTATCAATATTTTTGCTTGTATTTTATTATCCATAAAAAGCCCTAATTATTAATAATTTTTGCCGTTATAAATATGGTAAGTTCATATCTTGTTTTATTTTTTTGAACAGATTTAAACAAATAACCTAATATCGGAATATCTCCTAATAGAGGAATTTTATTTATTGTGGTATCTTCCGATTCCCTTATCATTCCGCCTATTGCAGCAGTTTCTCCGCTTCTTAACATAAGAGTCGTAGTTGTTTTACTTGTTTTTATAATAGGTGTATTTTCAGCAGATGTACTATATTCACCCGTTCTAAAATTTTGTTCGGGAGAAACTTGCAATATAATTGTTCCATCCCTATTTATTTGAGGTTTAACTTTCAATTTCATACCTATATCTTTAAAAGAAACATTCGTTGATATCGTTCCGTTGTCTGACATTTGTTTACTTGAAACATACGGATATTCCTCTACAATTTCTATATTTGCCTCTTGATTATTTAAAACCAATAATTTAGGATTCGTTAATATTTTAGCATTTCTATCCTCTATACCGGCCTCTATCGCCGCATCAATTATCCAATCACCTGACAAAATAGAAACACCGATTGAAGCAAAAGAATTATTTAATCCGGAAGCAAAAGTTTGCGGAATACCTTCTACTGTACTTTTTGTTGCTCCCACAAAAGAATGACGTATAATATCTTTAAAACCGGATTTATCATCATTAACATCAACAATAGTATTTGTTTGATTTTGTCTGTAAATTTTATTTATTCTTGTTCCCAAAGAAACACCTTTTGACAAATCAACATCAACAATTTTTGCTTCCAACATAATTTGCTGAGTCGGAACATCTATTGATCTTATTAAATTTTCCATTTTTGCAATAGAATCTGCAAGATCGGTTATAACCAATGAATTTGTTCTTGCATCAGCCACAATTTTACCGTCTTTTGAAATACTTTCTTTTAATATAGTGGCAATTGAAGTTGCATTTGTATAATTACAAAAAACAACTTTAGATACGGAAACCTTTGCAACATCGGACCTGCTTTTTATTATGTATATATTTGTATTTGCTTGCCTTATGTAATAAAGGTTATATGTATCCAACAAAGCAGTCAATGCTTCTTCAGGTGTAACATCTTTTAAAGAAAGCATTATTTTTTTCCCGTATAAACTGGTATCCGTAATCAACTTCATTCCGGTTTTAAGAGACAATATATTCAAAACGGAATATAATGACGTATCGTGGAAATCAATAGAAATTAAAGGAGGTTTTTCTTCTTCGGTATTTGTTGAAACACTATTTACGGCAAAACCACTCGTTTGCAACAACATAATACTTATAAGTATTGCAAAAATTTTTTTCATAATTTCTCCTGTTTTATTTTTTATTCATAATTTGTTTTTATTTTATAATTATAACCTTTATACTGAACAATAATACCGTTTTTTAAAATTCTTATAATTTTAACATCTTTCTTATAAACACTACCTGTTCTGTACACATTACCTTCTATAACACATACCGGAGCATTTTTTTCAAAAAGAATTCCCTCTATATAAATATCTTTTATTTTTGCGGGAGTTTGTTTCGGTTTTTCCATTTTCTTTTTTAAAGCTTTTGCTTTTTCCGGTGATATATTTAAAATAAACGGATTTCTCGGAACCGGCAATAAATCCCTCCAAGAAGGAATATTAAGGTTATCCAAACGAACCAACTTATCATAAACTTTTTTAAAATCTTCATCATTTAAAGATTTATCTGTTGATATATAACCGCTTCTGCCCATAAAAAACTCATCCAATTCAATTTCATGCAATATAGGACGACATTCAAAAACGACATCACTGTTATTTGTCATAAAGAACTTATTTATAGTAGAAAACTTTTCAATATCAAATAAAAGAAAGTAAAGATTATCATAGGGAATATTAAAATTCAAATTTAAAGATATATTTTTCATTTCATTTTCGTCCAATACATATTGAACGGATTTTGTAAATTTTTTTATTTCATTATTTGTCAATATATCAACGACTTTATTCTCATAATCATGTATAATTTCATCATTTGTAATAAAAGTATCTTTATATTTATCAAATGTTTCATCATAAACCGGCTGACGTTCATCAACATTGGCTTTCATTTTATTAAAACCGCTTAAATCCAAATTGGCACTTTTTAAAGATTTATATGTTTTTTTGGAATCTTTGTATCCTGACAAAGCTCTCAAATAAACAAAATTATAAACAAACATCAATACCATAAAAAAAACTATGGCATTTATAACAAAAAATAACGTTTTATTGTTCATTTGCTTTCCTTTTTCCAAGTTTCATGGTTACCTTAAGAACCTTAATATTAGGATTTTTAGGCAAATCTTTTATTTCGTTGTCGAATAATGTTATTTCTTTGGATTTATTGTTTTTTTCCGATTTTTCGGATTGTGCAGTTACCGTTTTTTGTTCTATCTGTTGAGAAGCATATTCAACCTTTATATCTTCTTTGTCGAAACATACACTGTTTGCAAAACGTTTCTTCAAAACATTCGCATAATCTACAGGAACTTCTTTTCCTTCTATTTTTTTGACAAGATGCTGTTTATTTACCTTTAATAAAAACTCCATAACCGAATTTTCAATAGCAACAGCATGTACCAAATCGTCTTCCGGCAAATAATTACCGAGTTCCTTCATAGCTATCGCATAAGCCGAAGATTTTTCTATCTGTTTTTGTATCACGGATAATTTAAAATAATCTTCCTGCCAAAATTTTAATGTTTCATCAATGTTATAATTTTTTCTTTGTTCAAAAACAGATTTTTTTAAAACATAACTGTCGGAATCATACTTTTTTGCAGCCCTGCTCATAAAAAAAGCCACTATAAGCAAAATTACAATCAAAACCTGAAAAACAATATTTAAAACCTGCAAAACTCTGACCATTCCGGATTTCAATTT
>NZ_CACWEU010000229.1:0-4515 GCF_902760015.1 Candidatus Ruminimicrobium bovinum | reverse complement strand
TCTCTGCTTTTTCTATGTGTGTGAACTCCAATAAAGGTGTTTTTCCTATTAATTCATCTGCTGATTTATATATTTTTGACATTTTTATTCTCCTTTAAAAATACTTCGTATTTTAGTTTATTAGTTTATTAGTTTATGAGGTTATTAGTTTATAGGTTATTTTTTTAGTTGTTTGTCGTTGTCAACTTATAACCTTATAACCCTATCACCTTATAACCTGTCGTTATTACTTCTATCCTTCCATACCTTAAACTTACTTCTGCGGGCATTCTGATGTTGAACAAGTTTCATCAGTACCGCAACCATCATTACCACAACCGCAACATCGTGCATAACTTAATGTTACAACGGTTATTAAAATTAAAATACTCAACAATACTTTCTTCATATATATCTCTGTTATTTTAACATATTAAAACAAAAATTTGTTAAACAAATTTTATTGTTTATAGTTTATGGATTATAGGATTATTAGTTATTTTTTAATTGCCTTTTCAACCTATAACCTCATAACCCTATAATCTTATAACCTGTAGTTATTTTACTGCTTCAAAACCTTGTTTTAAATCTTCAATAATATCATCTATATGTTCCGTACCTATAGACAACCTAACCGTTGTAGGTGTTATTCCGCTACTTAACAACTCTTGTTCGGAAAGTTGAGAATGAGTTGTTGATGCGGGATGTATTACTAAACTTTTAACATCTGCAACATTTGCAAGAAGTGAGAAAAGTTTTAAACTCTCCGTAAATTTCTTTGCGGTTTCTGCAGTACCTTTAATTTCAAATGTAAATATTGAAGCTGCACCTTTCGGGAAATATTTGTTATATAATTCTTTTTGTTTTCCCGTTGCTAAAGACGGATGATTAACTTTTGCTACTTGCGGATGATTCTTTAAAAAATCCACCACTTTAAGTGCATTTGAAACATGTCTTTCTACTCTTAAAGAAAGTGTTTCAAGCCCTTGCAGCAACAAGAAAGAGTTAAACGGAGAAATTGTAGCCCCCTGATCTCTTAACAATGTTGTTCTTATTTTTATTATATATGCCAAATTACCTACTGCTTTTGTAAACACTACACCGTGATAAGACGGGTTGGGTTTTGAAAGTCCCGGGAATTTATCGTTTTGTGCCCAATCAAACTTTCCGGCATCAACAATAACTCCGCCCATTACCGAACCGTGCCCGCCTATAAATTTTGTTGCTGAATGAACTACAATATCCACGCCGTGTTCAATAGGCCTTAATAAATAAGGTGTGGCAAATGTACTGTCTACTATAAAAGGTATTCCGTGTTTATGTGCAATTTTTGATATTGTTTCCAAATCTACAACATCGGAATTAGGATTTCCTAAAGTTTCTGCATAAAGAAGTTTTGTATTTTCTTTTATTGCTTTTTCAAAATTTTCCGGATTTGAAGGGTCAACAAATGTTGTTGATATTCCCTGTTCCTTTAAAGTGTTTGCAAATAAATTATATGTTCCGCCGTAAAGGTTTGTGGAAGATACTATATGGTCGCCTGCCGTTGCAATATTTTGGATTGCATAAGTAATTGCAGATGCTCCCGATGCGGTTGCAAGTGCTGCAGCTCCGCCTTCAAGTGCCGCAATTCTTTTTTCAAGGACATCGGAAGTCGGGTTCATTAACCTTGTATAAATGTTACCGCCTTCGGTTAAACCGAACCTGCCTGCTGCAGTGGCTGAATCTTTAAACACATAAGATGTTGTTGCATAAATAGGAACTGCTCTTGCATCCGTTGCCGAATCCGGCGTTTCCTGCCCTACGTGAACCTGCAATGTTTCAAATTTATATTTATTAGACATTTTTATTTCTCCTTAAAAATTATCTTTGATAATTTTCAGCTGACAGCTGATAGTTTGTTGTGTTATTACGGACTAACTTTTTATAAATTGTGAACTAAGCCCGTAATGACAATCTTTTATTTTTTTAAAATTTTCAACTGCTAATTACTAATTTTCAATTGAAGTTGCACATTCGCATATTTTCTATATAACACAAATTTTTTTGTTCATAATAACATCGTCTTGATAAAAACATTTTTTACTCCCGCATACTGCATACTTTATCCATAATTGTTTTACCTACTTAATAGGTAGGTAAATATATTATAAAAAAATATTTTATATGTCAAGCAGAAAATTTAACGACGACAAATATTAACAATTTATGATAATTTAAAACGCGGTTTTATTAATAAGTTGACAAAAAAAGCAGTTCCAAAGGCAAGGTCAAATTGTTCTTTTTTTAGTGAAAAAGTTATTTTATCAACAATATTAACATTTTTTAAAACAGACATATTTTTTATATTCTCTTTTTTTATAACAAAGGTAATATCCGCCGAAGGATATTTTTGTTTAAATTCATTTATTTTATTAACCGAATTTTCAAAATTATTATTAAATTTAACAATAATTTTAGGTTTAGGATGATGTTGTAAATATTCGTTAACATCTTTTGACCAATAATATGTATTTGTGAAATCTTTTAATTTATTCAACTCTTTTTCAACCAATAATGATTTTTCTTCTATATTGTCCTGTTTGGTTATATAAATGGGATTCCCGTAAACTATAACCGTTTTTGAAAAAGGAAGAGAAATTTTAAATTTATCCCAAGATTTATTAAATATTAAGGAGTGTTTTGAAAATGCCGATATCGGAATTAAGCGTATACCTAATTTTTGCGATACAAGCAAAAGCCCGGGCTTAACTTTATATACAGGACCTTTCGGCCCGTCAACGGTAAAAGCAACATAATGACCTTTTCTTGCGTATCTTATCGTTTCTATTAAAGCCCTTTCTGCCCCTTTTGAAGATGAACCTCTGACGGCAATAAAACCGAAATATTTTAAAAACCATGCCAATATTTCCCCGTCTTTTGACATACTGCACATGCTTACTATGTTTAGGCCGGAATTAAGGCATAAAGGTAAAATTTGTTCCCCGTGCCATAAAGCATAAACGCTTTGTTCGGCAAGTTTTGGAACAAGTTCTATCGATTTTAAACGTAACGTTTTTATTGTAAAAGAAAAATACCAGTATGCAATTTTTGCCAATAATTTTCTTGAATTAAATTTAACCATTTTAATCGTCTTATTTTATTACTTATATTTTAAATTTATTGAATCTTTACCGACAAGTTTTTCAAGTTCTTTAAGACATTCGTCACTATATTTTACACAATAATCCGTTTCTATTAAATAGTTATTATTTTTAAAATTTTCTATATCCAAATACACTTTTGATTTACCCGGATATTTTTTTAAAACTTCTATAATTTTATCTGATAAATTATCGTCCAAAGCCGTTTCGGAAATTTTTATATGGAGTGTTCCCATATTCGGTGTAAATTTTTGCTTGGCTTCATCAAGCGAACAAATTTCACTTATAACAAGCTGACATTTACCTTTTTTGCTTATTAACTTACCTTTTGCAACAACAATATTTTTTTCGACCAAATAATCTTTAAATTCTTTATAAGTTTTAGGAAATATTACACAGTCAATGTTATCATATAAATCGGACAGTATAAAACTTGCAAATTGTTTTTTATCAACTTTTGATACCAAATTTTTTATACTTGTTATCATACCGGCAAGGCGAATTATTTTTGCGGTTTTTAAATCCGTATTTTCACTCGGAACAGGAATTTTATCGAACCTGTTTGCAGAAAAAGCAATTAAATCTCTTTTATATTTCTCCAACGGATGTCCGGATAAATAAAAATCCAAAACTTCTTTTTCGTATTCAAGTGCTACCGTTTCATCCAACGGCGGTACTTTTTTATCCATAACATTAACGGCTGTCGTAGCTATTTCATCACTGCCGAACAAAAAGCCCTGACTGTCATTTTGTTCTTTTTTTGTCTTTACGGCACGTTGCATTGAATCTTCAATATTGTCAAGTATTTTTGCCCTGACTTCCAACTTATTTTTACCGAAACAATCAAACACACCTGCTTTACAAAGACATTCTATTGCTCTTTTGTTCACTGCGGATAAATCTATCTTTGACAAAAAATCTTCAAAATTTTCAAATTTACCGAATTTCTTTCTTGCTTCAACTATATTTTCGGCAGCACCTTCACCGACATTTTTTATTGCGGTAAGCCCGAACCTTATATTTTTACCTTCAACGGAAAATTCGCTTTGCGAATACCTTATATCCGGAGGCAAAGTTTTTATACCGAACTGTTTGACATCATCAATATATTCAATTATTTTACTGTCTGCTGATTTTCCTATTTCATTATTCATACAAGCCGTCATATACTCAAGTGTATAATGGGCTTTCAAATATGCGGTTCTGTATGTAACATAAGCATAAGCCGCAGAATGAGATTTATTAAAACCGTAACCTGCAAAAGTTACCATGTTATCGTAAATTTTGTTTGTTATGGAAGGATCTATTCCTTTGGCTTTACCGCCGTCAACAAATTTTACCCTCGCCGCTTCCATTTTATCTATAAGTTTTTTACCCATAGCTTTTCTTAAAC
>NZ_CACWEU010000228.1:0-12786 GCF_902760015.1 Candidatus Ruminimicrobium bovinum | reverse complement strand
GTTAAGAAGAAGGCAAAAATAAATAAAGACAGAATTAATGAAATAGAAAAAACCGTTAAACACGATGTTATTGCTTTTTTAACAAGTGTTGTTGAAACAGTCGGTCCCGAAGCAAGATTTTTGCATATGGGTATGACATCGTCGGATGTTTTGGATACATCTCTTGCTGTTCAAATGAGACAATCATGCTTGCTTCTTATAAAAGAAACAAAAGAGTTAATGAAAATAACAAAAAAATTGGCTTTAAAATACAAGTATACACCGACAATGGGCAGGAGTCACGGAGTTCATGCCGAACCTACAACATTCGGTTTAAAGGTTGCAAATTGGTATAGTGAACTTAGCCGTTCACTTGACAGGTTAAATTATGCTTTGGAAACGGTAAGTTACGGAGCAATTTCGGGAGCCGTAGGAACATTTGCACATTTGAGTCCGAAGGTAGAAGAATATGTATGCAAAAAATTGAACTTAAAACCGGAACCTGTTTCTACACAGATTGTTCCAAGAGACAGACATTCAATATTTTTATCAACAATAGCACATGTAGGAAGTAATCTTGAGAGAATAGCACTTGAGATAAGACATTTACAAAGAACCGAAGTTGCAGAAGCCGAAGAACCGTTTACAAAAGGTCAAAAGGGCTCATCGGCAATGCCACATAAAAGAAACCCTATAATATCTGAAAATGTTTGCGGATTTGCAAGACTTTTAAGAGGTTATGCCGTAACAGCTATGGAAAATATTGCTTTATGGCATGAAAGAGATATAAGCCATTCGTCAACGGAAAGAATTATGCTTCCGGATGCAACAATGGGGCTTTTTTATATTTTAAAAAGAATGCAAACTTTATTGAGCGGGTTAAATGTATATCCTGAAAATATGAGAAAGAATTTGAATAAAACACAAGATGTTATATGTTCCGGAACACTTTTATTAACATTGGTTGATAAAGGTTTAACAAGAGAACAAGGATATGCAATTATGCAGCGGCTTGCATTTTCGGCAAGAGAAAAAAATATAAGTTTGGAAGAAGTTGCATTAAAAGATGAAGAAATAAGAAAATATATGAACGAAAAAGAAATAAGAAGAGATTGCGATTTATCGCCGCACTTTAAAAATGTAGATTTTATTTTCAAAAGAGTTTTTAAAAAATAAATTTTAATAAAAATTTTATTTTTAATTTATAATTCATAATTAAAAATCGAGAGGATAAAATGGCTAACAAATTTAAGTATTACCTTAACCAGGACGGAAGTTTTGTTATTGAAAATTATAATTTAGCACCGACTTTTTCAAGCTTTTTCCCAGGCATTTCCGGAGTAAAAGGCATTCCGATGTGGGCATATTATGTTAACAGAGGGCAGGGAATTTGTACATTCGGTATAAAAAATAAAAATTATGCGATAATGGAATTTTATCCTGCAAATGTAAGTTATAATTTGGTTAGCACTTTTGGTTTTAGAACTTTTTTAAAAATAAAAAAATCCAAAGAAACAGTTTGTTACGAACCTTTTAAAAATAACAGTGCCGATACAAAAAATATAAAACAAAATATGTATGTTTCCGCCTATGATTTAACGATAGAAGAAACAAATATAAAAATAGGTATAAAAACGACCGTTAAATATTTTACTTTGCCTAACCAACCGTTAGCAGGGCTTTTAAGAAAAGTTATCGTTGAAAATATTTCTAAACAAAATATGCAGATAGAAATTGTTGACGGTATGCCGAAAATTCTTCCTTATTATGTTAATTCGTGGTCACAAAAATATATGTCTACGACAATTCAGGCATGGACAAAAGTTGATAATTTCGATAAAACAGGAATTCCTTTTTATAAGTTAAAAGTTGAAACGGCAGACAGTTCCGAAGTTGTAGAAATTACTGAAGGTAACTTTTATTTCTCTTTGTTACAAGACAAAAAAGTAAAACAAGCCGATATCATAATTGATCCGGATATTTTATTCGGTTCCGATACAAGCTTTGTTTATCCCGAAAAATTGTTTAACGAAAATTTTGTGTATCCTAAAAAACAGTTTGCCGATAACAAGTATCCTACGGCTTTCAGTTATGCAAAACAAAATTTAAAAGCAAAGGAAAGTTTTAAAATATATTCCATAGTCGGTCACATTGAAAGTGTAAAATCTTTAAACGGTTTTGTTAAAAAGTTTGATGTGAAATATTTTGAAACAAAACAGGAAGAAAATAAAGTTTTAATAAATTCAATTACATCGAATATGGAAACTCATTCTTCAATACCGGAATTTGATATGTATTGCAGGCAAAACTATCTTGATAATGTTATGAGAGGCGGTCTTCCGATAGAGTTTAAATATAACGATAAATCCGCAATGTATTATGTTTTTTCAAGAAAACACGGAGATTTGGAAAGAGATTATAATGAGTTTCAGGTATCACCTAACTACTATTCGCAGGGCAACGGAAATTTTAGAGATGTAAACCAAAACAGAAGAAAAGATATTTTCTTTAATCCTAATGTAAAAGATAGTGCCGTAAAAATATTTTATAACTTGTTGCAAATAGATGCTTGTAATCCGTTGGTGGTTAAAGGAACACTTTTTGTTATAGATACAAAAAGTAAAGAATATAAAAGTATAATAAGTGATTTGGCAAGTAAAAAAGATGAAGAAAAATTGAACAATTTTTTCAAAAAACCGTTTGAACCGGGTTCACTTGCAACATTTATGGAATTTTCAAACATAAAAACAAAAATAAAATTTGAAGATTTTATTTCCAAAGTTGTAACAACGGCAAAAGCTCAAAACGATGCAAATCACGGTGAAGGTTATTGGGTAGATCATTGGAAATATAATTTTGACATTTTAGAAAGTTTTTTAACAATATATCCGGATAAGAAAAAAGAACTCTTTTTTAACGATAAATCTTTTATTTACTATGATAACGACCATTATGTTTTACCGAGAAACCAAAAATATGTTTTAACACCTAAAGGAGTTGTCCGCCAATATAATTCCGTAATAAAGTCGGATGAAAAGTCGGAACTTATAGCGTCAAGAAAAGTTAATCCTAACGCATTAAGAACAAATAACGGTAAAGGTGATATTTACTATACGACACTTGCTTCAAAATTTATAACAATAATGTCGGTAAAATTTGCAACTTTGGACAGTGAAGGTATAGGCATAGAAATGGAATCGGATAAACCCGGCTGGTATGATGCATTAAACGGACTTCCCGGGCTTTTCGGCTCATCAACTCCGGAAGTGTTTGAATTAAGAAAAATGATGATTTTCTTTGGAAATCTTTTAAAAGAAAATAAAAATGAAAAAATATTTGTGCCGGTAGAAGTTGCAAATTTGTTTAAAGGATTATGTAATTTATTAAAACAAAAATTATCAAGTTTCGATTTCTGGGATAAAGCAACAACATTAAAAGAAGCATACAGAAAATCCGTTATATTCGGCATAAACGGTAAAGAAGAACAAATAAATATAAATTCCGTAATAGAATTTATAGATAAAGCGGTAGCAAAAATAAATGCTGGGCTTAAAAAAGCCATAGATCCGAAAACGGGTTTGTATGTTACTTATTTCAGATATGAAGCAACAAAATTTCAAAAAAATAACGAAAAAAATTCCAAAGGATTACCATGTGTTAAAGTTTCAAAATTTCAAAGATATCCGTTACCTTTATTTTTGGAATCAGAAACACATTATATGAGAATGTCGGATAATAAACAAGAGGCAAAACAACATTTTGCCGCTATTAAAAAAAGCGGTCTTTATGATAAAGAACTTAAGATGTTTAAAGTATGTTCTTCTTTGCTTGGCGAATCTAACGAAATAGGAAGATCGAGAGTATTTTTGCCCGGTTGGCTTGAAAACGAATCCGTATTTATGCACATGGAATTCAAATATTTATTAGGTCTTTTAAAAGCAGGTCTTTATGAAGAATTTTTCTCATCAATAAAAACTTGTTTCCCGTGCTTTTTAAAACCTGAAATTTACGGAAGAAGTATATTGGAAAATTCTTCATTTATTTCTTCAAGTGCATTTCCGGATAAAAGGAATTGGGGCAGGGGGTTTGTGGCAAGACTCAGCGGTTCAACTGCGGAATTTATAGATATGTGGCTTACGATGATTTTAGGATATAAACCTTTTTATGTAAATGAAAGTAATGAACTTGTATTTAATTTAAAACCTGTAATATCATCGGAGTTTTTTGATAAAAAAGGTGAATTTAAAGCAAAATTATTTTCTGCAACGGATTTGGTTTATATAAATAAATCAAAGAAAAGTACGTATTTGCCGACTATGGAAATAAAGAAAATTGAAATTTTATGGAATGATAATAAAAAAGATATTATAGAAGGCGATATTGTTACAGGTAAAAAAGCTGAAAAAATAAGAGGAAAATTTGCAAAACAAATAGTTTGTATATTTTGAAATTGAAAGTTAAAAACAAAAAACAGAGATAATAAAATTATCTCTGTTTTTTTATTCTATAAATACCGTTTCATCTTTTGTTGTATCTTTGTCGGTGTTATCTTCATCAACTGTTGCAATACCGTCCTGACTGCCCAAATTCATAAGTCCGGAAACACTTTTTTTCAAAAAATTTGATGCCAAATTATTGAATAAAGATTGAGTCAATAAAGAAGTTACACTTCCTAAAAGACTAAGATTGCCGCTTGGTTCATTTATAGTTCCTGTTATTTTTATTGTAAGAGGCATAACACCGTCATCACTGTATTGCCTGCCGGGTGCAGCATTAACTTTCATTTTTAAACTTTCATCCGTAAAATTTATATTACCGCCTACTTTAAAAGAAAAAACATTTGATAAAAACGAACAATTTTGAAAGTTTGCAACTCCTTTAACAAAGTTTATTGCTGTTTCAAATTTTTCATAATCAAGTTTTCCGTTTATTTGTTCATGCTCTTCATTTTGTTCCGGTTCCGTATTATTGTTTTTTTCGTCGGAATTTGAAGCTACAACGCTTCCTATACTTTTTAACACGTCAAGAACATTCAAAGTATTTATAACTTTACTTACAACTACAAGAGAGGTAAACATTACTTTCATTAATGCATTTGAATCGGACAATTCATATAAATTCTTTATTGTTCCTTTTTCAGTAAAAAGAGCAATATTCCCGTGAGTTTTATCAAGTTTGGGTGTAATATCGGATAAATTTATTTTTAATGAAATATCGGAACCGGAAAACATGGAAGAGTTTAATTGTTTTATATCCGAATTGGCTTTTATATTTATTGTTTGTAACCATTCCGGAAAAGAACTTGATTTTGATTTATCTTCTTTAGTATCTTTAATTTTTGTTTCCTGTTTTTTGTTTTCTTTCTTTTGTGACGATTTAATATTTATTTTATCGGATTTGAAATTTGTTGTTATATCCATTACCTTATTTTTTAACGTATAATAAAAATTTACCGAAAAAGGGTCGTCATTTAATTTACCTGTTATTTGTTTGGATGAAATATCGGATAAACTTTTTATGTCAATTGTGGAATTTATATCCGTTAAAATTCCTGCTTGTTCTAAAAAAGCTCCGATTTGTATTAAATTAATAGTCCCGTCAACATTATCGTTTGTTAAGTGTATGTTTGTTTTTATATTACCTTTCGGTTGAAAATCTTTTATTATATCCGTAATTTCGGTTAATTTATCAAGTATAAAATCGGATGAAATATTAAAGTCATAAATCATTTTGGAATAATTCAAAAAACCTGTTATATCAATAACGGATGATAACATTTCAGCAGAGAAAATCTCTATGTTAATATTTTCTTTTTCTAAATTTGTTTTTATTTTTGATTGTAAAGATATAATAGGAATATTAAATTCCGTAATTGAAAAGCTTTTATCTTTCATTATATATTTTACCGTATCGGAAGATAAATCTTTTATTTTGATGTTTAAATAGATATTCGGGTTTGAAAAATTATTTATTTTCCCGGAAGTTGTAATGCTTGCTTTATCTGTTTTTATAAAAAATTTATTTATGTCAATAACGGCATCTTGTAATTGTAAATTATTTAAATTACAAACGGAATCAATGGTTATAATTATTTCCGGAATGTTTAATGTATCATTTACATCAGCGGATATATGAATATCGCTTTTTATATTGAAAGGGTTTGCTAACGATATGTTTGATATATCAATGTTGGAGTTGAAAATTTTAGCCGAAATATTTTCTTTATCATCGATATAAATAAACTCCAAATCTCTTATTTGAATAAGTTTACACATTAAATTCAAAACATCATCATCTTCTTGTTCTTTTTTAGGTTCTTCCGGCTTTTCTTCAGTTTCGGTAAATAAAGGTGCTTCCAAAATTTTTTCAAAATTGAATTTTTCTTTTTGATTTTTAGATATTGTTATTTGCGGTTTTAATATACTTATTCTAAAAATATGAATTTTGCCGAAAAGTAATCGTAAGGGTGCAAAATATAATGTTATTTCTTTTATGAAAACAAAATCTTTTGAATCTCCCTTTATTTTTACTTCAGCATCATTTAATGAAAAATAAAATAAGTTTGCCGATATTCTGTCAAAATCTAATTCCAAGTTCATTTGTTCATTTGCAAAAGATATAATTCTGTCTTTTACATGGTTTGATTTAAGAATATGAGTTAAGGAATAATGAACAAATATGCAAAAAATACATAAACATACAATTAATGAAATAAAAAATTTAAAAATCCGTTTTAATGTAAAAAATGAAATAACTTTACTTAATATTTTTTTCATAAATCACCTGATATTTTGTATAATACACTAAATATACAATAGAATAAAAAATATTTCAACTTTGCCTCTAATTCTTAAATCTTCCAATTATCTAATATTCCATACATGTTATTGACTTTTTATAAGTAAAAATATAAAATAAACAAATAGTTTTATTCTTTAATTCAATTGTTTAAATGTTTAAATAGTTTGTTGTAAACGGCGACGTAGCTCAGGGGTAGAGCAGAGGACTCATAAGCCTTTGGTCGGTGGTTCAATTCCACCCGTCGCCATTTTGTTTTGTATAGAGGTTATATTCATGAGAGTATTACTTACCGGTGCAACAGGATTTGTCGGCAGTCATATTCTTGAAAAACTGTTATCTGATAAAAATGAAGTTGTTTGTCCGGTTAGAAAAACATCTAATTTACATTATATAGAAAATTGCAATGCCGTAATAAAATACGGTGATTTGGATGATGATATGTTTATTGAACAATTGATTTCTTCCGTTGATGTCGTTGTTCATTGCGCAGGGTTGGTTAGAGCACTTAAATTTGATGACTACTACAAAGTAAATACCGCAATTACTGCAAAGTTGGTTGAAGCCGTAAAAAATAACAAAGAAAATATCAAAAAATTTATATACATTTCATCTCAATCGGCTGTCGGTCCCAGTTTATCAAATGTTCCAAAAGACTTTGGAAAAGAAGAACCTGTTTCCGATTACGGTAAAACAAAATTATTTGCCGAACAGGAAGTAAAGAAATTGGAGGGTTTTGTCCCTTATGTAATTTTAAGACCTGCCGCAGTATACGGACCGAGAGATAAAGATATATTCACGGTGTTTAAAATAGTTCATAATAAAATTTCTTTAAAAACAATTTCCAAACATTTTGTCCAAGTTGTTTATGTTGAAGATATCGCAAAAATTATATCGCAAATAATAAAATCCGAATCTTATGTTACGGATAATAAAATTTATTCTGTTTGTGACGGTAAAATTTATTCATGGAAGGATATTGCCGATACGATAGCTAAGGTTAATTATGTACCGATAAGATTTACTGTTCCGGTATTTGATTTTGTTTTTAAACTTGCCGGTATATTTTATAATTTTATAGAAATGTTTACTAAAAAACCGCAAGTTTTAAGTGTTCAAAAAGTAGGTGAAATTTTAAAAGAAAATTGGATTATAGGTAATGAGAAAATTGTAAGCGATATAGGTTTTGAATTTGAAAAACTTGAAACGGGCGCAATAAAAACATACAATTGGTATAAAGAAAATAAATGGTTTTAGTTTACTAAATTTATGTATGGGAGTTTTTAATGTCTAATGATATTTTTGAAAAATGTATAAAATTTACTGCAGTAAGAGATTTGCAATCGGCAGGTATATATCCGTATTTTAAACGAGTAGAAACCGTTCAAGGACCTGTTGTAAAAATTGACGGTAAAGAAAAAATAGTTTTGTGTTCCAATAATTATTTGGGGCTTGCGGATCATCCAAAAGTTATAGAGGGTTCTGTTGCAGCCGCAAAACAATACGGAACATCATGTACGGGTTCAAGATTTGTAAACGGAACAAATGATTTACATGAAAAAGTTGAAAGAAAGTTTGCAAAGTTTGTCGGCAAAGAATCTGCAATACTTTTTACTACCGGACATCATTCAAATTTAGGTGCGTTATCTTCTTTGGTAGGTAAAGGTGAATTTGTCGTTACCGATAAATTGGACCACGCTTCAATTATAGACGGATGCCGGCTTTCTTTCGGCGGTGAAATGTTAAGGTTTAGACATAATGATATGGGTGACTTGGAAAGACAGTTGATAAAAGTTCAGGCGAAAGGAACATCTGCGCTTATAGTTGTTGACGGTATATTCAGTATGGAAGGAGATATTGCAAAATTTCCGGAAATTTCCGCGCTTGCAAAAAAATACGGTGCAAGAGTTTATGTTGATGAGGCACATTCGCTCGGTGTTCTCGGGAAAAACGGGAAGGGTACAGGCGAGTATTTTAATATGGAACCAGAAGTAGATGTTTTAATGGCAACGGCTTCAAAATCTTTGGCTTCCATAGGCGGTTTTATTGCAAGCAGAAGTGAAGTTATAACTTATATTAAACATACGGCAAGGTCTTTAATATTTACGGCATCATTACCTCCTGCTTGTGTAGGTGCGATAGATGTTGCTTTGGATATTTTACAGAATGAACCTGAAAGAAGAGCAAAATTGTGGGAAAATACAAGAAAAATGAAAGAAGGGTTTCAATCGCTCGGCTTTGATACAAGAACATCGGAGTCTCCCATTATTCCCATAACCGTAGGTGAGGACATGAAAGCTTTTCAAATGTGTGCAATGTTATTTGATGAAGGTATTTTTGCATCACCCATAGTAAGCCCTGCAGTTCCTGAAGGGCAGGCAATAATAAGAACAAGTTATATGGCAACTCATACTGATGAACACCTTGAAATGATTCTTGATAAATTTGAAAAAGTAGCAAAGCAACTCGGAATAATTCCCGGTGGCAGTATAAGAAAAAAAATGGCAAAATCATCTTATAATATAAAAAACAGAAGATGGAGTTTTTCTTTCTCCGATAATAATAAATTTGCTACTGCCACAAAAAGATGGCTTAAAAATTTGTGGTTCACAAAATAATGGTTATTACCGTAAAAAAAATAAGTTTTAAGCAAATTGATATTTTTATAAATTTTCAACATAAACTTTATAAGAATAATCCTTATTGGGTGCCGCCTTTAAAATCGGAATTGAAAAAAACTTTGTCTGATAAAAATCCTTATTGGAAACATTCAAAAAAACAATTTTTTGCCGCATATAATCAAAATAATGAAATAGTCGGAATTATTGCAGGTATAATAGATTATAATTATATTGATTTTCAAAATGAACGGATAGGCTTTTTCGGATATTTTGAAACCGTTGATGATGTTTCGGTTGCAAAGGAATTATTTAAAAGTGTTCGAATTTGGCTTTCCGAAAACAAAATAAATAAAATGATGGGACCGATGAATCCGTCGACGAACGATGAAGTCGGTTTTTTATATGAAGGTTTTGACAGCAGTCCTAAATTGTTAATGCCTTATACTCATAAGTATTATTTGAATTTAGCGGAAAAATGCGGTTTAAAAAAGATTAAAGAACTTTATGCTTATAATATTCCCGTTGCTTTAGATGATAGAATGCCAAGACTTACAAAAGCATTAAAAATAGTTCAAAAAAGAAATCCTAATATAACAATAAAAGCTTTTAATAAAAAAAATTTTAAGAAAGAACTTGAAGATATAATTGATGTATATAATTCCGCTTGGGAAAAAAATTGGGGCTTTGTCCCTTGGACAAGAGAAGAATTTGAAGCCATAGCAAACGATTTAGTGGATTTGGCAGATCCTAATATTATAATGCTTGCTTATGACGGAGATAAAGCAATAGGAATGCTTATAGCGGTTCCGGATTATAATTATGTGTTTAAAAAAATGAACGGAAGCTTGTTCCCTGCGGGAATTTTTAAATTTTTATATTATAAAAATAAAATTAAAGATTTACGTCTTATGATAATGGGTGTTCGAAAAGAATATAGAAAAAAAGGAATAGAAGCTTACATGGCACTTGAAGCTCTTATAAATTCGGTTAAAGGCGGTTATCAAAATTGCGAGCTGTCATGGATTTTGGATGATAACATTATGACACAAAGAACTGCCGAAATGATGAGCGGAAAAATTTATAAAAAGTATGCAGTCTACGGAGATTAGAAAATGAAAAATATTTTAATTACCGGCGGTGCCGGCTTTATAGGAAGCAATTTCGTCCGTTATATGCTTAATAAATATAAAGATTATAAAATTGTTAATCTTGATTTATTAACTTATGCGGGGAATATAAAAAGTTTGGATGACATAAAAGATAATCCTAATTATTTATTTATTAAAGGTGATATTGCAGATAATAAATTGGTTGATAAAACAGTTTTTGAGAATAAAATAGATGTTATCATAAATTTTGCAGCAGAATCTCACGTGGACAGAAGCATAACCAATCCCGATATTTTTATAAAGACAAATGTTTTGGGAACACAAAATTTACTTGAAGTTGCAAAAAAATATAAAATAGAAAAATTTTTTCAAATATCAACGGATGAAGTTTACGGTTCACTCGGAAAAACAGGTTTCTTTACGGAAAAAACACCGTTAAGTCCTAACAGCCCGTATTCTGCAAGTAAAGCAAGTGCCGATTTGTTGGTAATGGCATATCATCATACTTTCGGATTACCTGTTAATATTACAAGATGTTCAAATAATTACGGACCTTACCAGTTTCCGGAAAAATTAATTCCGTTATTTGTAACAAACCTTATGGAAGGTAAAAAAGTTCCTTTGTATGGCGACGGTTTAAATATAAGAGATTGGCTTTTTGTAGAGGACCACTGCAGTGCAATAGATACGGTTTTGCATAAAGGTAAAAACGGGGAAATTTATAATGTCGGCGGAAATAATGAAAAGACAAACAGATATATTACCGAAACGGTTTTAAAATATTTGGATAAAGATGAAAGTTTTATAAATTATGTTACGGATCGTTTAGGCCATGACAGAAGATATGCTATTGATGCAACAAAAATAAAAGAAGAATTGGGCTGGCAACCCGAATATAAATTTGAACAGGCAATAGTAAAAACAATAGATTGGTATTTGAATAATAAAAAATGGTGGCAACCTTTAAAATACAATTTATAATGTATAATTAAATGTGTTTTTGCAAAGCAAAAACTTAATATTTATAAAAATTTTATGGGAGTGAAATATGATAATACTTACCGGCGGTGCGGGTTTTATAGGAAGTTGTTTTTTATGGAAATTAAATCAGGAAAAAATAGACGATATATTGGTTGTTGATCATCTTGATAACGGTGAAAAATGGAAAAATCTTGTAGGAAAAAAGTTTTATGACTATATGCAAAAAGAAGATTTCCTTCAAGCCGTTAAAGATAAAAAAATTCAAAAACCGCAAGCTGTTGTTCATTTGGGTGCCTGCAGTTCTACAACACAAACAGATGCAAATTATTATATTCACAACAATTTTGAATATTCAAAAACACTTGCATTGTGGGCAATGGATTTGAATGTCCCTTTTATTTATGCATCATCTGCGGCGACTTACGGTAACGGAGAAAACGGGTATGATGATAATTGCAATATAGACAAACTTGCTCCGTTAAATATGTACGGATATTCAAAACAACTTTTCGATTTATGGCTTTTAAGAAATAAATATAATGATAAAGTTACAGGAATAAAATTTTTTAATGTATTCGGCCCTAATGAATATCATAAAGGTTCAATGAAAAGTGTTATATGTAAAACTTATGATGATGTTGCACAAAAAGGTATTATAAAGCTTTTTAAATCTTATAACAGTAAATATGCGGACGGAGATTCTTTAAGAGATTTTGTTTATATAAAAGATGTGGTTGAAGTTATGATGTTTTTGCTAAATAATCCTAAAAATACGGGATTGTTTAACATAGGAACCGGAAAAGCAAGAAGCTGGAACGATATTGCAAAATCAATGTTTGCGGCTGTAGGTAAACAAACAAATATTGAGTACTTTGATATGCCTGAAATTTTAAGAGGAAAATATCAATATTTTACCGAAGCAAAAATGGATAAAATAAGGCAGGCAGGTTGCAACCATAAATTTATGGAACTTGAAGATTCCGTAAAAGATTATTGCATCTATTTAAAAAATAAAAGTTACTTATAATTTGTAAGATTTTTTTAAAATGTATAGTGTAAAATGTAGAATGTATAATGTCGGAAAAATTCACTTTGTTAATTTTAATTATTTATTAGATTTTTTGCCGTAGCAAAAAATACCTAATTATACATTGTAAATTATAAATTGGAGTTTGTATGAATTTATTAAAAAAAGTTTTAAGTTTAAAAAATAAATCTATTTTAGTTGTCGGTGATACAATGGTTGACAGGTTTATTTGGGGAAAAGTTTCAAGAATTTCTCCGGAAGCTCCCGTTCC
>NZ_CACWEU010000227.1:0-3096 GCF_902760015.1 Candidatus Ruminimicrobium bovinum | reverse complement strand
TAAAAAAGAAAATCCTTATTATGAACAATATGACAGACTTTTAAAAATAGCAAAAAAATATGATGTTACATTAAGTTTGGGTGACGGTTTCAGACCGGGCGGAAACCCGGATGCAACCGACGGTCCGCAACTTGCGGAACTTTCAATACTCGGCGAACTTGCATTAAGGGCAAGAAAAGAAGGTGTGCAGGTAATGATTGAAGGTCCCGGACATATTCCGATAAACCAGGTTCAAGCAAATGTTCAGCTTGCAAAAAGATTAACACATAACAGTCCGTTATATTTTTTAGGTCCGTTGGTTACCGATATTGCTCCGGGTTATGACCATATAACATCGGCAATAGGCGGAGCAATGGCTGCAAGTTACGGAGTTGATTTTATTTGTTATGTTACGCCTGCCGAGCATTTAAGACTTCCTGATGTTAATGATGTTAAAGAAGGTGTAATTGCCGCAAAAATTGCGGCACACAGTGCAGATATAGTTAAAAATGTAAAAGGTGCAAAAGAAAAAGATTATCAAATGTCAAAATACAGAAAAGAAAGAAATTGGGAAAAACAAAAAGAATTTGCGATAGATCCTGAAAAATTTGAAAAAGAAAGGGCAAAAATAGCACCGAATTTAAAAGATACATGCTCGATGTGCGGTGAGTTTTGTTCAATGAAAGAAGAACTTTAAGAATCGCAAAGCGATTTGAAAAATAGAAGATTAGAGAACTGGAGGATTGGAAGCAAAAATGAAAGTAAAAGTACCTGCAACAACGGCTAATTTGGGGCCCGGTTTTGATGTCTTGGGAGCAAGTTTATCCCTGTATAACGAATTG
Source organism: Candidatus Ruminimicrobium bovinum (assembly GCF_902760015.1). NCBI lineage: Bacteria > Pseudomonadati > Elusimicrobiota > Endomicrobiia > Endomicrobiales > Endomicrobiaceae > Candidatus Ruminimicrobium > Candidatus Ruminimicrobium bovinum. The sequence continues at coordinate 2,275 of NZ_CACWEU010000227.1, read as the reverse complement.
GAAGTTTCTTTTGCAAGCGATCCCAAGAAAGCGAAGTTCGTTATTGAGGGAGAAGGTAAGAAAATATTACCTAAAAACGAAAGTAATATTTTATGGAAAGCAATGGATGCTGTTTTCGGATTGCTTGATTTAAGAGAAAAATACAATTTAAAAAGTTTTAATATAAAATTAACAAATAATATCCCTTTAAGTTCCGGACTCGGTTCTTCCTCTGCTGCACGGGCTGCAGGTATAATTGCCGCAAATCAAATTTGCGGTAATAAATTAACAAAAGGTGAAATGGCTCAGCTTGGTGTAAAACTTGAAGGACATCCAGATAATATTATTCCGGCATTTTACGGCGGTGTTTGTATATCGATAAACAGAGGCGACGATAATATAGAAGTAATTAAATTACCGATACCGAAAATGCAGGCGGTTGTATGCACTCCCGGTTTTGAGCTTGCAACCGAAAGATCGAGAAATATTTTACCCGCAAAATATGAAAGAAAAGATGTCGTTTTTAATTTAGCAAGAATATCTCTTCTTACAAAAGCATTTTGCGACGGTGATTTTAAAGTTTTAAAAGAGGCCATGCAGGACAAATTGCATCAACCTTACAGAGCAAAATTAATTCCGGTGATGCAGGATTTAATTTCTTCGGCAATGGAAAACGGTGCTTATGGTGCATGTTTGTCGGGTTCAGGTCCTTCAATGATAGCTTTTTGCAATAAAAATAAAGCTCAAAATATTGCAAAGTGTATGGCAAAAATTTGGAAGAAAGAAACTGTTCCCACAAAAACTTTTATATTGGATTTTGATAAAACCGGAGCAATAACACCAGAAAATTAGAATTATAGATGTAAGGAGAATATAAAATGGCATTAATCGTGATGAAGTTTGGAGGTTCTTCCGTAGCAGACAGTGACAAAATGAAACATGTTGCAAATAAAATTATTGCAAGAAAAAAAGGCGGTAATAAAGTTGTTGTTGTTGTTTCCGCCCCCGGAGATACTACAGATGATTTAATTACAAAATGTGAAGAAATTACGGCGGAACCTAACCCGAGAGAAATGGATATGCTTCTTGCAACGGGTGAACAGATGTCTATTTCATTACTTGCAATGGCAATACAAGCTATGGGACATAAAGCGGTTTCTTTGACGGGCTTTCAAGCAGGTATTGCTACAAATGATGAATATACAAGGGCAAGAGTTCAAAAAATAAATCCGAAAAAGATTTTTTCATTGCTGGACAAAGGTAACATTGTTGTTGTTGCAGGTTTTCAGGGTATGAATAAAGCCGGTGATATTACAACTTTGGGAAGAGGCGGTTCGGATTTAACGGCAGTTGCACTTGCCGCACAAATGAAAGCAAATGTTTGCGAAATTTACAGTGATGTTGAAGGTATTTTTACAACAGATCCCAGAGTTGTAAAAGATGCAAGAAAAATAGATTTAATTTCTTATGAAGAAATGCTTGAAATGGCAGGTTCGGGTGCGCAGGTTATGCAGACAAGAAGTATAGAAGTTGCAAAAAATTACGGTATAGAAATTCATGCAAGGTCAACATTTTCGGATAAGGAAGGAACATACATTGTAAGTGAAGAAAAAATAGGGAGAAAAAAAATGGAAAACCTTATGGTATCGGCAGTAACATTTGATAAAAATCAAGTAAAATTTTCTTTAATAGATTTACCGGATATTCCGGGAATGGCAGCAAAAATTTTCAGTTCCATTGCAAAACTCGGTATAAATGTAGATATGATAATTCAATCTGCAGCTTGGGACAAAAAAAATGATATTTCTTTTACGGTAAGTAAATCCGATATGAAAAAAACTCAACAGAAAGTTGACGAACTTGCAAAAGAATTGGGTGCACAAAAGGTAACTTGCGACGAGCATGTTGCAAAGGTATCTGTTGTAGGCGTGGGAATGAAAACACATGCAGGTGTTGCATCAAAAATGTTTGATATTTTGGCTAAAAACAAAATAAATATTGAAATGATTTCTACAAGTGAAATAAAAGTTTCATGTGTAATAGACGAAGCCGATACAAATAAAGCGGTTAATGAATTACATAAAGGATTTAAACTAAACAAAAAATAATTTTTGCAAAGCAAAAATTATTTTTGAGGTATATAGAAATAAAACAAAATGTAAAGCATTTTGTTGATGTATTGATGGATATAGGCAGCATAGAGTTGTTGTTTTAAAAATTCTCTTTTTCGCACTCAGTGTCGCCATTCGTTTGAAATTTTTAAAGCCGTGCGACAACTTGAATTTTCCTAACATCT
>NZ_CACWEU010000226.1:0-9654 GCF_902760015.1 Candidatus Ruminimicrobium bovinum | reverse complement strand
AGATGTTAGGAAAATTCAAGTTGTCGCACGGCTTTAAAAATTTCAAACGAATGGCGACACTGAGTGCGAAAAAGAGAATTTTTAAAAGAACTGTATTTTTTAAATATCCAAATTTGTTACATCCAACGAATGGGCTTGAATAAATGCACGTCTCGGTTCAACTTTATCACCCATAAGCGTTGTGAAAATTCTGTCTGTTTCTATTGCATCTTCAAGTTTAACCTGCAACATTTTTCTTCTTGCAGGGTCCATTGTTGTTTCCCAAAGCTGTTCGGGGTTCATTTCTCCCAAACCTTTGTATCTTTGAATTGTTGCACCTTTTCTGCCGAGTTCCCTTATTTTTTCTATCAATTGATTTGTTGAACTTAAATCATGCACATCGTTACCGTTTTTCAAACGATATACCGGTTTAATATGTGTTGTCCCGTAATGGTGCAAATGAAAACCTTTATCTTCAAGTTTTTTTGCCAAAATTTCTATTCTGGGAAGCTCCCACAATTCTTTATATTCCGGCAAAACATCATCCGTTAAACCGTCAACGGGAAGCTCTCCGTTTTGTTGTTGCATTTGTTTTTTTCTTTCGGCAAGTTCGGCTTTAAATTCCTTCCATTCTTTATCCGAATAAATAAAACGAACATTACCTTGGTCGATAACTCTGAATAACGGCATTTTGCCTTCCTGTCTGAACTTTAAATATTCGTTCCAGGTTAAACCTTTTTTTGTAATTTTTATTATTAAGTTATCAAGTTCGGCTATTGAATTTACAATTTGTGTCAATTCTTTTTGCTCTATCGTATCACCGATTTGCTGCCCGTCTTTTAATAAAATTAAACTTTGCCCGTCAAGCCCCTGCTTAAATAAAAATTTATCAAGCTCGCCTTCGGTTTGTAAATACATTTCTTTTTTGCCTTTTTTAACTTTATATAACGGCGGTTGTGCAATATAAACATAACCGTTGTCTATAAGTTGCGGCATTTGCCTGTAAAAGAAAGTTAAAAGAAGTGTTCTTATATGTGCACCGTCGACATCGGCATCGGTCATAATAACAACTTTATGATAACGAACTTTATCAATGTTAAAATCGCCTTCTTCCTTACCGATACCCGCACCGATTGCGGTTATCATGGTTTTTATTTCTTCGTTGCTTAACATTTTTGTAAGTCTTGATTTTTCCACATTTAAAATTTTACCCCTTAAAGGAAGTATTGCCTGAAATGCTCTGTTTCTGCCCTGTTTTGCCGAACCTCCTGCGGAATTTCCTTCCACTATAAAAAGTTCGGTTTTTTGCGGGTCTTTTTCGGAACAGTCGGCAAGTTTACCCGGAAGTGCGGCAGAGTCAAGTGCACCTTTTCTTCTTGTAAGTTCCCTTGCTTTTCTTGCGGCTTCTCTTGCTTCCGCGGCATTAATTGCTTTTTCCAAAATTTGCCCTGCTATGCCGGGGTTTTCTTCCAAAAATATCGTAAGTGCATCACCGACGAGCGATTTTACTATACCTTCAACTTCGGAGTTGCCCAACTTCGTTTTTGTTTGTCCTTCAAATTGCGGATTAGGCACTTTAACGGATATTATTGCAGTTAAACCTTCACGGACATCATCACCGGACAATGTTAAATTTTTTGTTTTTGAAAGTTCGTTTTTCTTAATATAGTCGTTAACCACCCTTGTTAAAGCAGACCTGAAACCGCTTAAATGTGTTCCGCCTTCAATGGTATTAATGTTGTTTACAAATGTAAAAATTTGTTCGTTGTAAGAATCGTTATATTGCATTGCAACTTCAACATCAACATTATCTTTTGTTTTTGCAAAATAAATAGGTTCTTTATTTATTACCTGTTTATTCGTATTCAAATAAGTAACGAAAGTTTTTATACCGCCTTCATAATGGAATGTATATTCTTTATCCTGCCTTTCGTCTATAATGGTAATGTTTGTTCCGGCATTTAAAAATGCAAGCTCTCTTAACCTTTTAACCAAAGTATCAAAAGAATAAGTTGTAACGGTAAAAATTTCCGGGTCGGGCCAAAAGGAAACTTTTGTTCCTCTGTCTTCGGTTTTACCTACAACTTCAAGCGGACCTTGCGGTTTACCTTTTGAATATTCCTGTTTGTAAATGTTACCGTTTCTGAAAACTTCAACTACAAGTTTTGTTGAAAGTGCATTTACACAAGATACACCTACACCGTGAAGACCTCCGGAAACTTTGTAAGAATTTTTATCGAATTTCCCGCCGGCATGCAATACCGTCATAACAACTTCAAGTGCGGACTTATTTTTGTATTTCGGATGCGGATCAACAGGAATACCTCTGCCATCATCCAAAACGGTTATTGAATTATCCGGATGAATAGTTACATCTATATTTTTACAATAACCTGCCAAAACTTCATCTATGGAATTATCTACAACTTCATAAACCAAATGATGTAAGCCCTGCTCGGAAGTTGAACCGATATACATTGCAGGTCTTTTTCTAACCGCTTCAAGCCCTTCCAAAACTTGAATTTTTGAAGCATCATAACTTGATGCAGCTTTATTCTGTTCTTCGTTAGTCATTAAACGCCCCCGTATTTATAGCTGATAAGCTGAGCCAAAACACTTTGTGTTTTTCAGCAGATAAGCTGATAGTTTATTTTATTATATAATACAAATATATATTTGTCAAATTTTAGTTATTTTATTTCGCATTTAATATTTTTTACTATCGTTTTACCGAAATATTGGTTTAACCTTTTTATCAATTGCTTTTTTCTTAAATTAAAATCATGCAAATAAACTGCAGATTCCGTTCTTGTAAAAACGGTTCCGTTTTTAAAACCGTTTAACTCCACCTTATTATTACCCACCTCTTTTTCCCAAACGGAAATTAAAACATAATAATTATCATCTAAGCCCAATTCTTTTTTTAATTGATTCACTACGGAAGAGATATGTTCAAAATCTTTATCCATAATTATCTCATAGGCATAACAACACAAATATACTTTTCATTTTTTTCCGGAACCAACACCACAGGATTTTGTGATGTAGTATAAGAAAATATTACATTATCATCATCGGTATTTTGTAATACTTCTTTTATATATGTAGGGTTAAAATTTATATCAAATTTACTGCCTGAATATTGCACATCAAGTTCGGTTTCTCCCGAACCGAGCCCTGCGGTATTTGCCGATATATAAAGTTTATTATCTTCAAAAGTAAATTTTACCGATGATGATTTATCCGATACCAATTTGTTGTCCGTTAAAAGTGCCATTTGTTTTACGGCAGAAATAGTATCTGCTACTTTTAATTTTATTTTTGATGTCATTTTTTTAGGGATAACCTGTTCGTAATTAGGGAATGTTCCCTCTATCAAGTTAGATAAAAATGTTATATCTCCGGCTTGAACTGCCACTTGGTTATCGGACAAACCGACAGTTACTTCTTCTATTTGGTCGTTTAAAGCAAGTAACCTTAAAATATCCGCTACCGCTTTTGTAGGAATTATTGCTTTTTGAGATAATTTTTTATCTATACCGTCTAAAGAAATATAAGATAACCTTCTTCCGTCGGTTGAAACAGCTTTTAAAACACCGTTATCGGCTATTAAATAAACACCGTTTAAAACATATCTTTGCTCATCTTTAGAAACCGAAAATATTGTTTTCTTAAACATATCCGCTAATGTTTTTGTTTTTATTTTTATATTATTTTCTTTTGGAAAATCAGGCAATGAAGGATATTCTTTTTTATCTATACCCATTAATATAAACTTTGACTTGGCGGATTTTATATTTATTTGGTTTGTATCATCGGATTTTATTTCTATATTACCGTCAGGTAATTCTTTTATAATATCCGTAAATCTTTTTGTAGGTATTGTAACGGCACCTTCTTTTTGTATTTCGGCTTTAATATAACAATTTATTCCTATTTCCAAATCGGTTGCCGATAATTTTACTTTATTACCTTCTGTTTCAAAAAGAAAATTGGAAAGAACCGGAAGTGTTACTTTGTTTGATACTACAGGTTGAACCATCTGCATACCTTTTATTAATTCATCTTTTGAACATATTACTTTCATTTTCCCTCCAAATCTTTTAAGAAACACCAAAATAAAGTTGTTCGGCATTTCTTTTATTAAAAATTTTTAAATAATTTAATAAATTTAACAGTAATACTATGTATAAATTGTATAACTTTTTAAAAATTAAAAAAATACTTGATAATTATATATTTTTTATATATTTAATTTGTAAATAATCTGTTGATAACTTTTATAAGTTATTATACTAATTAACAAGTTTTAAAGTTTTACGCTAAATTGAAAAATTATATAAAAGTTATCAACATTTAATTAATGTATAATTTACAATATATAATGTATAATTATTGTGTTTTTTCTATTACTTATAAAAAATTTGCTTTGTGAATTTTACCGACATTATAAATTATATATTCTACATTAAAAATTGTTTTGTAATTAATCTTCTGTTTTAATTTCTTTAATAATTTTATTTATAAGAGCTACAAAATAAGCATCTGATTCCAATTTTAACTTTATTTTATTACAAGCATGCATAACCGTTGTATGGTCTCTTCCGCCGAAAGCATCACCGATATCGGTAGTTGAAATATCAACTATCATTGTTCTTGCCAAATACATTGCAATTTGACGAGGTAATGCTATTTGTGCACTTCTTTTTTTACCTTTTAAATCTTTTACCGTTAAATTATATTCGTTTGCCACAGTTTCCTGTATTTTATCTATGGTAACAGTTATAGTTTCATCGGGGTCACCCACATCTTTTAATATGGTTTTAACGGTATCTAAAGTAAAAGGAGTATTCGTAAATTTTATAAAAGAAGTCACTCTTAAAAGACTTCCTTCAAGTTCCCTTATGTTTGATTTTATCTTTTTTGCTATAAATAACACTATATCGTCGGGAACAGAAAACTGTTCTTCTTCGGCTTTTTTTCTTAAAATGGCAATTCTTGTTTCCAAATCAGGTTTTTGTATATCGACGGTATTACCCCATTTGAACCTTGACATCAATCTTTCTTCCACCTCAAGTTTATCCTGCGGTCTGTCCGAAGCTATAACTATCTGTTTACCGTTATCTTTTAATGTATTGAATAAATTAAAAAATTCTTCCTGAGAACTGTCTTTACCTACAAGAAATTGAATATCATCAATTAAAAGGCAATCAAGATTTCTGTATTTATTTTTAAATACGGGCATTTTATCTTGAAACCTTATTGCTTCAATAAAATCGGAAGCAAATTTTTCACACGTAACATATAATATTCTAAAATTAGGAAAACCTTTTTTTAAAGAATTTCCTATTGCATGCAATAAATGTGTTTTACCGAGCCCCACACCGCCATAAATAAATAAAGGGTTAAATTGTTTGCCCGGGTTTTTTGCAACTGCTTCAGCCGATGCGGTTGCAAAACGGTTTGAACTTCCCACAACAAACCTTTCAAAAGTAAATTTCGGATTTATTTGGTCTTTAATTACCGAAGGCATAGGAGTATTACTGTGAACAGGTGTTTTTTCTATAGTTCTAACTATGGGAGAAATATCCCGTTGAATTTTATAGGCCAAAGTAACCTGTGTTGAATAGATTTTAGCCAACATTTCTTCTATTTCTTTATGATGGTTTTTTTCAAGCCACTGTGAAAAAAACACATTAGGAACCGATACAGTAAAAATATTGTTTTCAAAAGAAACGGGATTAAGCGGTTTTATCCACAAATTGACAACTTCCTGCCCTAATGCTGAACATAAGTTATCCACAATTTCTTTCCATATATCTTCAATGGACTTATTCATATTATCCCCAAGTTATCCACAAGTGTGGATAAAAATTTTTTGTTATATTTTTATTGAATTTAAAACATGATGAAAGGGCTGTAAAAAAATAACAAAATATCGTCAACAAACAGTATATAAAATTGGTGTAAAATAGTCAAGAAAAAATTAAGCCGTAATTTCAAAAAAACATATAGATGTATGTTAAAAAATATTTAGTTATCCAAAATAAGTTTTTTATTTGCCGGCATTTCAAAAACATCTTTAAAACCTTTACCGTTTAAAAAAGTTTTTGTTGGTACGTAATTAACTTTGTCACCATGAACTAAAAATATTTTTGAATTTTTATTTGCCGGTGTAAGCCAGGAGACTCTATCATAAATATCGGGATGATCGGAAAATATATCGAAACTTTTAACGGTTGCGTTAACCGGAATTTTACCTATTTTTTTGGCATTCTTTTTTAACTTACCGGCAGGTGTTTGCGGGCTTGCATAACTTACCAAAAAAACATTAACATCTCTCATGGGTAATAAATGTTTTATAAGTGAGTTTGAAATGCCTTTATCCATCATACCGCTTGCCGAAATTATAATTGAAGGTTTAGGGTAAATTTTTTGTTTTTTTAATATGTAATTTTTGGGTAATAAACTGCCTTGTTTATAAATTTCAGGGTTGAACCATTTTTGAGCCGAAGGATTTTTAATTTCTTTTTCATATAAATTTGTTATATCGTTGGAAGTGGGGGATAAACTGAAAACAGGAACATCTTCCGGAATTAAACCTTTATTTTGTGCCAATTTTAATTCAAATAAAATTTTTTGAGTTCTGTTAAGAGATAATGCGGGAATCCAAACAATTTCATTATGAGATAAAGCTTTATAAATTTCCGCCTGAAAAATATCATAATCTTTTTGAGATGTTTTTCTGTCGGTTGCACCGTAAGTATTTTCCATAAAAATAAAATCCGCTTCCGGAGCTGACGGTTTTTTGTTAAGTAATCTTGAATAATTATTACCAAGGTCTCCGGAAAATAAAATTTTTTTCAAATAATTATCTTTTACTTTGATAAAAACACTTGCGGAACCCGGAATATGCCCCGCATCAACTAAATAAAAAGAAGTGTTTTTTGAAAGTTTTATTTCTTGATTATAATCAACGGTTTTTAATTGTTTTATAAATAAATCCAATTGTTTTTTTAAACATTTTTTACACAATTTAAAATTAATGTTATATCTTTTATTTAAATCCGATAACGTTTCTTTATTATTTGAAGTTTCCGTATTTGAAATTGCATTTAAACAAGTTTTATACCAATGCAGTGTCGTTGTCCCCTGATGTTTTTTTTGACAATTGGTTCTTTGTTTTTTAGACCAAAAATAATTTTGTTCTACATCATCATAATTCCAACCTTTGGAAAATAATTCAAGAAGAATATCTTTTGTTGCTTTTGTCAAATAAATTTTTCCGTTAAAACCTTTACTTACCAATAACGGAATCCTTCCGCTATGGTCAACATGTGCATGTGTTAAAATAAGATACTCGGCATTTATAAGTTGTTTATCGACAGTTTTATTATCAGCAGGTAATTTATTTTCTTCATAAAAAGTACCGCAGTCGATTATTACGGAGGTTTCATCTGTTTGTAATAAAGCACATGAACCGGAAACTCTTTCGGCACCGCCGAAATATTCAACCGTAACTTGTGCATACAATGAATTTGCAAAAAATAATAAGATAAAAAAAATTATAATTCGTTGTTTCATTGTTTATATTTGTACTTAAATTAAAATTAAATTTTACTAATAAGTGTCGGATTTTTCAAGAATATAAACGGTTACTTCTCTAAACATCCACGATTTTTCTTCTTCGGCATTGTTTACACCCAAATCTATTCTGTTGCCTTTAATTGCAGAACCTGTATCACCGGCATATCCGTAACCGTAACCGGAAACATAAAGTCTTGTTTTCAAAGGTATTACTTTCGGGTCAACCGCAATTATGCCCCTTTGCATTTTTCGTCCCAAAAAAGTTACAGTGCCGTCTTTCCATGCAAGCGGGTCACCGGGATAATATGCCGTTGCTACCATTTTCATTCTTTTTGCTTTCGATAAATCGTAAATTTTTTCTATTTTATTATCATCGGTTAAAAGTAACAATCTGTAAAAAGTTTTCGAAATTATCCTTTCCCTGTCAAAAACCGCTCTGTCAAATTTTCCGTTATAAAAAAAGTGAGTATAATCCCTATCTATTGTTTTTACTATTCCTTTTTGCAGTTCAACTTTTCTTAAATTTTTTTTATAAATTTTTTTCCATAACGGTCTGAATTCCGTTTCTATTTTTTCTTTACCTTTTTTAACGGTAACCCTTGTTATATTTATTTTTTGTCCGGGTAAAACCGGTTTATTTAAACTGTCGGAAACAATATCTTCCGGATTTAAAGTTATATCCCGGTCGGTTAAAATATCGGCTAAAATTTTATCTTTAACATAATCGGTTATAATAACTTTATTGTCTACGAATATGAAAACTTTTTTATCGGTTTTGGAAATAAAAAATAAAATCAAACACCATATTATTATAAGTAAATAAACAATTCTGATAAAAGTTTTAATATCAATTGCTTTCATACTCGTCAAGGTAAGGTCTTGCTCTGAATGAAACTCCCGCCTGTTTTGCAATTTGTGCTACTTTTGAAACATCAAGCCCCGGCAGTTCAACGGCGGTAATAACTACAAGCGGAATATATTTTTTTGCTTCTTTTGCAAATTTTATAATTTCATCAAAAGATTCTTCCTTAAACATAGGCCTGTTTATTTCGTTGTGTTCTTTGGGGTTTGTTCCGTTAAGACTTATTGATATAACATCCGCCAAACCTTTTAATTGCGGTAAAATATTTTTATTATAATATCTGTTTGCAAGCCCCGCCGTATTAATTCTAATTCTTTTACCTTGTTGTTTTATCAGCTTTGAAATTTCTATTACTTCAGGTAACCTTATTAAAGCATCACCGTAACCGCAGAAAATAATTTCATTGTATTTTGTGATATCGCCCATTGAATCCATTACTTCCTGCACGGTAGGTTCTTTATCAAGTTTTAAAGAATTGCCTCTGAATTTTCCTGCCCATTTATTTTTTATACAATAAGGGCATGCCATCATACAACGGTTTGTTATATTAAGATATAAATTCCCGGCATATTCATAAGAATAAGAATTCATTTTATTATCTCCGAATTTTTAATTGATGAAGCTAAAACGGTTAAGGCAATGATTGTTTTTGAATCTTTTATTTTGCCGTTATAAATCATTTGCAATGCTTTTTTAAACGGTATTATAACGGTATTCACAAACTCATCACTGTCAGGATGACTTTTGCCCGGTATTAAATTTGTTGCGGTATAGATATAAAGTTCTTCATTTGAAAAAGCCGGAGTCGGCCAAAAAGAAATTAATTTTTTTATATTTTTGGTTTTATAACCTGTTTCTTCTTCCAATTCTCTTTTTGCACATTTTAACAAAGATTCTTTTTTATCAAGTTTGCCGGCGGGTATTTCATAGGTTATTTCATTTACGGGATATCTAAATTGTTTAACAAAAATAATATCGGTTTTATTTACAAAAGGAACTACAGCAACGGCACCGGGATGGTCAATGTATTCCCTTGTCGCTTTTTTATTGTTGGGTAATATTACGGTATCGTTGCAAAAATCAACGGCTTTGCCTTTATATACGGTATTTTTTTTATATGCTTTTTCTTTTAATTTCATTTTGTTTTCCTATTTTATAATTACCAAATTATCTTTATGTATAACTTCTTCACATAACATATTAGGATATTCCTGTTTTATTTGAGT